>JBILOV010000006.1:0-23708 GCA_044374335.1 Bacteroidia bacterium
ACTCAACATCTACCTCGTCAACGATGAAAGGAGTGTTTCCTGTTTTAGAAAGATTTTTCTTGATGTTTGGCTTAGTAGATTCTTCGTTTTTTGCAAGTTCTTTTTCTGATAAGAAGGATGATTCACTTTCATGCCCGTCTTCATCAATTGCTAATAATTTAAAGCCGTCATTAGTCTCTGTAAATTTTAATACAATACCAATTTTACGAATAGCACTATCATCTCTTTCTACTAATCTATTAAAGTTTGCATCCGAATTTCTGTAGATTATTGTTCCGGGCTTTAAGGGTTTAAATGTGTTGGGCACAACAATATTATTGATGATTATATTTACCTGTGCACCATCTGGTTCACCATTTTCGTTGATAAAATATAAACCATCGCCATTGTTTAGTAAATCACTATTCTCAATTATATAACCATTTGCTTTTACCTCGATTAAATTTCCTATTAATTGACCTTGTGATTTTGGGCTTTCCCACGAACCAATCTTTTCGGTGCGCTTGTTTACAAAATAATCGGTATAACCTCTGTTAAAACTTCTATCCATTTCTGGCTCAAAATTATAAAACGTTTTGCCGGAAGATGCTTTTATATATGTAGTGCTATTTTCTAAAAACGCATCTAATTTTTTTCTTAAAAAGGAGGTATTATTTTTTACATATACCATATCTTTTAACCGCCCTTCAATTTTAAAAGATGTAATTCCTGCTTCAATTAAATTTGGTAGTTGATCGCTTAGGTCTAAATCTTTAATAGATAATAAATGGCTATTAGCTATTAAAGTTTTTCCTGTTCCATCTATTAAATTGTATGGTAACCGACAATTTTGCGCACAAGAGCCTCTGTTTGCACTTCGTTCTCCGTTAGCAATACTCATGTAACAATTCCCACTAAATGACACACAAAGAGCGCCAGAAACAAAAAACTCTAACTCTACATCTGTTGCATTACTAATATCTCTAATCTGATCTAAATTTAATTCTCGAGCTAACACTACACGTTTCATTCCTGCATCTTTCAAAAATTTCACGTGTTTAGGATCTCTGTTATTAGCTTGAGTACTTGCGTGTATTACAATTGGAGGTAAATCCATTTCTAAAACAGCCATATCCTGCACAATAAGTGCATCAACCCCAATAGCATATAGTTGATGGATTAATTTTTTACAATCTTCTAGCTCGTGATCATATAAAATAGTGTTAACAACTACAAAAACTTGTGCTTTAAAGAGGTGTGCGTATCTCACTAATTCTTCAATATCCTCAATAGAATTTGTAGCGTTTGAACGAGCTCCAAATTGGGGAGCACCTATATATACTGCATCTGCACCGGCATTAATAGCAGCCATACCTTGTACTAAATTTTTGGCAGGCGATAGAATTTCAACTTTCTTTTTCATGAGTTGTAAAGGTCTACATTTATTTGATTGATTGCAAGTTCAAAAATTTACAGAGTTTATAAAGAGTTCTCAAAACATTGTTTTAATTGTTATCAAAAAAAAACTCCTGCTAAATTTAGCAGGAGTTTTTTTAGACATTTAATATATTTTAGTGTCCACCACCATCGTGTTCTCCCTCAGCTAAAGGAACAGTTTGTGGAATAAAATCATTTTCAGCACCAGGCTTACTATAATCATATGCCCAACGGTGAACTACCGGCAAAGCTCCAGGCCAGTTACCATGAATGTTAGCCATAGGAGTTGTCCACTCTAATGTGTTTGAATTCCAAGGGTTTTGAGGAGCTTTCTCTCCGCGGAAAATGCTATAAAAGAAATTGAATAAGAATACTACTTGCGCTAATGCACCTAATATTGCAAACACAGTTACAATTTCGTTAATATCAATTAAATTATCAAACATTGGGAAATTACTATTTGTATAATAACGACGAGGTACACCGGCTAAACCTAAAAAGTGCATTGGGAAGAATACGCCATAAGCACACACAAATGTTAACCAAAAATGTAAGTAACCTAATTTTTTGTTTAACATACGTAAAAATAATTTAGGAAACCAATGATAAATGCCGGCAAACATACCAAAAATGGCACTTAAGCCCATTACAATATGAAAATGTGCTACAACAAAATACGTGTCATGTACATTTATATCTAATGTTGAGTCAGCTAATATGATTCCTGTAACACCTCCAGTAATAAATGAAGAGACTAATCCAATAGAAAATAACATTGCTGGAGTATATTGGATATTACCTTTCCATAAAGTGGTAATGTAATTAAATGCTTTTACAGCAGATGGAATAGCAATTAATAATGTTGTAAATACGAATACAGATCCTAAGAATGGATTCATCCCTGTTAAGAACATATGATGTCCCCAAACGATAAATGATAAGAATCCAATTGCTAACATAGATCCAATCATCGCTCTGTAACCAAAAATTGGTTTACGAGAATTTGTAGAAATAATTTCGGAAGTAATACCTAAAGCTGGTAATAATACAATGTATACCTCAGGGTGACCAAGAAACCAGAATAAATGTTCAAATAAAACTGGACTACCTCCTACATTATCTAATGGACGACCACCAATATAAATATCAGATAAGTAAAAACTTGTTCCTAAACTTCTATCACAAATTAATAATACAACACAAGAAACTAAAACTGGAAAAGATAATACACCTAAAATAGCTGTAATTAAAATAGCCCACATAGTTAATGGCATACGTGTCATTTTCATGCCTTTCGTTCGTAAATTAATGATGGTAACAATGTAATTAATACCGCCTAACAAAGAAGAAACAATAAATAATGTCATTGAAATTAACCATAAAGTCATCCCTAATTTAGAACCAGGCATTGCTTCAGGTAAGGCAGATAAAGGAGGATAAATTGTCCACCCACCAGATGCTGGTCCGTCTTCAATAAATAAAGAACCTAACATAATTACACTTGATAAAAAGAAGAACCAATAAGACAACATGTTTAAGAAGCCTGAAGCCATATCACGCGCACCAACTTGAAACGGAATTAATAAGTTGGCAAAAGTTCCACTTAAACCGCCAGTTAATACAAAGAATACCATAATAGTTCCGTGTATAGTAACTAATGCTAAATACATATTTGGGTCAAGAATACCGTCTTTACCCCATTTGTCTCCAAGTATTGCATTTATAAAAGCAAATTTTTCTCCAGGCCAAGCCAATTGTAAACGGAAAATTATTGACATCGTCATTGCTACAACAGCCATAACCACAGCCGTTAATAAAAACTGACGAGAGATCATTTTATGATCCATACTAAATATGTATTTACTTACAAAACTTTCTTCATGTTCATCGTGATCGTGAGCATGGGCATGATTTTGGTCCACTGCGTGGTCTTTTAAATCTGATAAATGTGAGTTTGACATATTATATTCTTATTTAAGTGCTACAATCTTTTTACTATTATTTTGCTGCGATAGTTTTTACTGTTTTTTGTTTCGCTAACCAAGTGTTATAATCTTTTTCACTTTCTACAACAATATTCATTTGCATATTAAAGTGAGAAACTCCACAAATTTTATTACATAATAAAGTGTAATCAAATTCTACCGGTTCTTCGCCTTTTTTAGCTCTAGCTTCATTTATTCCGGCCATCAATTGAATTACGTATGGGTCTTTACGCATTTCAGCAGTAGTTTTGTTTGGAGTAAATTTAAATTCTGTAATCATTCCTGGTACACAATTCATTTGTGCACGAAAGTGTGGCATATAAGCCGAGTGAATGACATCACGAGAACGCATTTTAAATACAATTTCTTTATTTACAGGAATGTGAAATTCACTTTTAACTACGATGTCATCAAAACCCGCAGCATCTAAAGTGTCCATTCCTACCGAGTTTCTACCATCAATTTGTCGGTAATCGGTTAAACCTAATTTATTATCTTTACCTGCATAACGTGCAGTCCAATCAAATTGTTTAGAATATAATTCAACTGTCACATGGTTAGCGTCTTTTGATTCGTCAGTTATTTCGTTCCAATATTTTAATCCAAAAATAATTATTCCAGCTAAAACTATTGCAGGGGCAATTGTCCAAGCCATTTCTAAACGATTATCATGAGCTAAAAACGTTGCCTTTACTCCTTTTTTCCCAGCGTATTTGTATGCGTAATAAAACAGAAATGCATTGGTAACAACGAATACAAAAGTAATTAGGTATATATTAATATCCCAAAGCGCATCCACTTTTAAACCATGAACAGAAGATGCTCCTGGTAAAGCGTTGTCATTCCAACGACTACCTTGCCAGAATAAAAAAACAATTAATCCAAAACCAGCAATTAACATAGCTTTACCGTTAAAAGCATTATCACTATCAGTGATTTCCCATTCTTTAGTTTTCTTAAACTCACGTGAAAGTTCAATAACACGCATTAATTGGTGGACAGCGATGATTAAAAGTACAAGTCCGATTAAGATTAACAATTTCATATCTTGATATTTATTTTTTTAGTTGTCTTATGATTTTGTGTAGTTTAATACACGAATCATATCAAAAATTTTATAATTTTATTTTTGTTTTAATTTTCTATTAATAAGCATGGTGAGCACTTTCCTCCAAGAATGGATGATTTTTTACCATTAAAGGGCGTTTAGAAAGATTGTTTAATACCACATAAATAAATAAGCCTAAGAAGAACATGAAGTTTCCTAATTCCATCCAACCTAAACCAGTCCAATGGTGGCCAACTGTTCCTGGCATTACTACCATTATAATATCCAAATAGTGTCCGATAAAAATAATAACACCTACAAATATCAAGAAAAAATAATTTCTTTTTGAGTCACGACTCATTAACATAATCATTGGAAAAGCGAAGTTAACCAATAAAACAGTCCACATTAAAGTTTTATAAGACTCCCAACGAGTTTGGAAATAAATAATTTCTTCAGGAATATCTGCATACCAAATCAACATGAATTGAGAGAAGTATAAGTATGTCCATAAAAATGAAATAGCAAACATCCATTTACCAATATCATGAACTGTACTTTCTGTTACAAATTCTAGGTAACCTATTTTTTTCAACCAAACTACTAAAATTGTGATTGTAATTAATGCACTAACCCACATTCCTGAAAACAAGTACCAACCCATCATAGTAGAAAACCAGTGAGTATCAATACTCATTACCCAATCCCAAGCTGAAGTTGAAGAAGTTACGGCAAACACTACCATAAACCAAGCGCTTAATTTTACATTTTTCCAGTGAAACCCTTTACTTTCTTCGTGACCTAAAGCATCAGCATCCATTGAATTTTTACGTAATTTCCAAGTAAATAAAACCCAAGCAACCATATACAAAATGGTTCTAATCCACCAAAATGCACCAAAATAACCAATTTTACCAGCAATTACTTTATCGTAATTTTCTGAACCTTCAGTTGCAATACCATCAGCCATCCAAGGATAAATAGTATGGAAATGTAACTGACCTAAAATAAAAATTAGTAACATAAATGATAACCCAATAGGTAAATACCATGTTACTGCCTCAATAATTCTTTTTATAGTTGTTGACCAGCCAGATTCAGCAGCATATTGCAACCCTAAAAAGAATGCGGCTGCTAAAGCTATAGCCATAAAGAAAAATGAACCTGCAAAAATATTTGCCCATGCACGAGTTGCATGGTAATGATGGTCATCTGGTTGCTTATCAAACATAAACATACAAATGATAGATACTAAACCAACAGCCATCAATATATATGATGTCATTTTTGCTTTAGCGGGAACTACGAAATTTAATTTATCAGTGTTCATATTAAAAATTCTGTCGTATTTAAAAATTCGTTTAATTATTATTTTTTTGTTGAATCTGAAGCCATAATAGTTTTAGTACTATCAGAAACAACCACTTTTGGACCTTGTAATTTTTGCACAAAATACACTAATTTCCAACGTTCTTCTTGAGTTAACTGACTTGCATGTGAACCCATTGTTCCTTTACCATAGGTTATAGAATGGAATATTTTTCCTTCAGGTAAGTTTTTTAGTGGACCATTATATGCCGGTGGTGGACCAGGTAATTTAGCGCCAACTTTGCCATCACCAGCACCTGTAGCACCATGACAGTGAACACAAAATTTACCATATAATTCTTCTCCTTGTTTTTCTAATGCCTCTGAGTATACATTAGGGTTTTTTAAATATAAACCTGCTTGCTCATATCCTTCTGGTGTGTTTGGGTAAACATAAGGAATATATCCTCTTGAAATTGTTCCTGCAACTGGTAATTTAGAATTATTGATAGTATCTCCATTAATAATGTGAGTTCCATAATATTCTAAAGATGGTGAGCGGTACATGTCTGGCATGAATTCAAAACCAGGACTATTTGCATCTTTTTTACCACATGATGTAAAACCCGCAACTAACATTACTGCGAAAGTTCCGCAAGTAATTAGTTTAAGGTTTTTGTATGATAGGTTCATATATAAAGTTTTTATCTAATTAGTATTTTGGTTCAATTGTAATAGTTCCTTTGTAGTTTACTTCTTCTGCTCCTGTAGAACGTAAAATTTCATCCGCTTTTTTTGACTGCTCATCATTTAATTCTAAATAAATCATGAATTTATCATCAGTTGTGCGAGGGTCAGGATTTTTAGCTTTAGCTCCTGGTACTAACCAGCAACGTAATAAATATGTTAATGACATACCATGAGCTGCACAAAATACAGTAGCTTCAAATGTAATGGGAATAAATGCAGGAATATTAGAATAATAATTCCAGTTTGGTTTACCACCAATATCATTAGGCCAGTCACTTATCATCATATACCACATCATTAATGTTGCTAATGATAATCCAGTTATACCATAAATAAATGCACAAATTGCAATACGTGTACGAGGTACACCAACAATTGGGTCAATTCCATGAACAGGAAACGGAGTAAATACATCTTTAATGCGAATACCTGCAGCGCGTAATTTTGTACATGCTTCTAATAATGGTACTTCATCTCCAAAGATTCCGTGTATAATTTGTTTAGTTGCCATATTATTTTTCTAATATCTTAATTCTAAATCGTTGTTATTAATGGTGTGAATTTTCTGCTGCAGCTTTTTTATGTGCTTCACCAGATGATTTTAAGATTGATTTTAACTCCGCTTGTGCAATAACAGGGAATGTACGAGAGTATAATAAAAACAATGTAAAGAACATTCCAATGGTACCTACAAATATACCCACATCAATAAATGTTGGAGAGTATGTATTCCAAGTTGATGGTAAATAAGTACGACATAATGTTGGAACGATAATAACAAAACGCTCAAACCACATACCTATATTAACAACGATTGATAATACGAAAGTAAATGCTAAGCTTCTACGTAATTTTTTGAACCAAAATAACTGTGGAGAGATAACGTTACATGTCATCATAATCCAGTATGCCCAAGCCATAGGGCCAGTTGCTCTGTTTAAGAATGCATATTGTTCCCATTCTACACCAGAATACCAAGCCATAAATAATTCTGTTAAATATGCTACACCAACAATAGAACCAGTAACTATAATTACGATGTTCATATATTCAACGTGTTGAATAGTTATGTACGATTCTAATTTATATACTTTACGTACTATTAACATTAACGTTAATACCATCGCAAATCCTGAGAACACCGCACCTGATACAAAATATGGAGGGAAGATAGTTGTATGCCAACCTGGAACTACCGAGGTAGCAAAGTCAAATGATACAATAGAGTGAACTGAGAATACTAAAGGAGTTGATAAACCTGCTAATACCAAAGATACTTCTTCAAAACGAGACCAGTGACGAACATTTCCGCCCCATCCAAATGATAATAAAGCATATGCTTTTTTCATTTTTGGTTTTACAACACGGTCACGAATCATAGCGAAATCAGGAATTAAACCAATGTACCAAAAAACAATTGATACAGTAGCATATGTTGATACCGCAAATACGTCCCATAATAATGGAGAGTTAAAGTTAGGCCACAGTGAGCCAAATTGATTTGGTAAAGGGAATAACATATAATCTAACCAAGGACGGCCTGTGTGCAATGTTACAAAGATAGCTGCGCATAATACAGCGAAAATTGTCATCGCCTCAGCAGAACGGTTAATTGCCATACGCCATTTTTGACGGAATAATAACAATACAGCAGAAATTAATGTACCAGCATGACCTATACCAATCCACCATACAAAGTTTGTGATATCCCACGCCCAATCAACGCCGTTATTAGAACCCCAAGCTCCAATACCAACACCTATTGTGTAAGATAAACAACCAATACCCCACATAAAACCTAGTACAGAAATGGTAAATAAAATATACCATAATCTATTTGCTTTACCTTCTATGGGCGCAATAATATCATCTGTGATGTTTCGGTAAGTTTTATCACCTAATATCAAAGGAATTCTTATCTGTGATTCTGCGTGCATATTATTTTAGTTCAGAATTTATAAATTAATTTGTTACTTATCTTATTATGAATGATGTTCTTCTTTATGTCCTTCTTCTACATGAGCTGGTTTGGCTGCTCCATGTGCTCCATGATGGATTGCTTCCTCTTGATTTCTTACTTTTAATAAATAAGATACTGTTGGCTTAACACCTACTTCTTCTAATAGAACGTAGTTTTTATCATCATTTCTCCAAGTTGTAATTTCAGCTTTCTCATCATTTGCATCTCCAAACATAATGGCGTTTGTAGGACAAGCTTGTTGACAAGCTGTTTTAATTGAACCATCAACAATTGGCATTTTAGCTGCTTTAGCTACTAATTTACCAGCTTGTAAACGTTGCTGACACATTGAACATTTTTCCATTACACCACGAGAACGAACTACTACGTCTGGGTTTAATACCATACGCCCTAAGTCTTGTTGAGCTGGATTAATGTCAGTGAACATTTCGTTTTCAATATAGTTGAACCAGTTGAAACGACGAACTTTAAACGGACAGTTGTTAGCACAGTAACGAGTACCGATACAACGGTTATAAGTCATCATGTTTAATCCTTCTGTACTATGGCTAGTAGCTAAAACTGGACAAACTGTTTCGCATGGAGCGTGATTACAGTGTTGGCACATCATTGGTTGAAAAGTTACCTTCGGATTTAAAGAAGGGTTTTCCATATCCAAATACATTTGCATAGCGCCAACATGTTCTTCAGCAGCTTTATCCTTAGTCATGTCTGATGTATAATAACGATCAATACGTAACCAATGCATTTCGCGTGTATTTGCAACTTCAGCTTTACCTACAACGTGAACATTGTTTTCAACTGTACACGCTACAACACAAGCAGCACATCCAATACAAGATGTCATATCAATTGTTAAACCCCATTTGTGATTTAAACGAGGATGTGCATCCCATAAATCAATTTCTTCTACTGGTTTTTTACCACCACCATGCATTGGTAACATAGCAGCTGGATTCCAAACTTCCTTTTCTTTTGATTTGTACTCGTTTAAAGAAACTTCTCTTAAAATATATTCTTCACGAGCCATTATCGTGTGGTGAATTTGCGTAGCCGCTAATTCGTATGTTTCAGATGTAGCTTTAATTGTTGCAGATAGACTTGCACTTGTTAACATGTCATTTGCAACAGTTACAAAAGGGTATGCATTTACACCAACAGAGGTTTTAGATTCATTGTTAAACGCTACTTTCATCGATTCAGCCGTACGGCCATATCCAACTGCTAAGCCTATAGTGCCAAGTGTTTGGCCTGGTTGAGGATAAACAGGAACTTTTATGGTTGTACCATTTACTGTTAATTCGGCGATTGAAGATATTTTATCCTGACGCTTCATTTCATTTAAACCCAATGCAGCAACATCTGCTGGATTCATGGTAATATAATTATCCCAAGTAACTTTAGAAATAGGATCTGGTAATTCCATTAACCATGGGTTATTACTTTGATTCCCGTTTCCTAAACCAACTTTTTCATAAACTACTAATTCAAAAGCACCACCTTGTGCAGAAGTTGCAGATGCAGCCGCTTTGTTATAATCGGGAGTTGGCAATGATGCAGAGGCTTCAATTGGAGCAGCAGTTGCATGATGTGCAGGAGCAGCTACGTGAGCTGTATCAGTTAGAACTTCACTGATAATAGACGCAACACCTGTCATTAAAGGTTTACCTGCAGAATCAATTGCCATTGGAGCAATTAGAGGCTCTTTATTAACAGATACTTTTAATACACCATCGTGTAAAGTATGCGCCCAGAAAGAAGAAAAATCTAAGTATTTACCCTGTTGAGGGAAAATATGATTGTTCCAATAGCCTTGTAAATAAGTTAAATAATCAGATTTAATTCCTGACCATTTTAATAATGTATCTTGTACTTGACGAGTTCCTTCGTATCGAGGAGCTGCAAATATTTGATTAATTGTTGGTTGTTGTAATGAGTAGTGCCCTTTTTTTGGATTTGCGTCACCCCAAGACTCCAAGAAGTTATTATCAGGACAAACAAAATCAGCTAATTTAGAGGTTTCATCTAATGATTGTGAGAAAGAAACTTTAACTGCTGCTTTTTTGTAGGCCGATTCAAATTTTAAAGAAGCAGGAGCAGTATAAACAGGATTACAGTTATAAGTCATTAATACCCCAACTTTACCAGCATTTAAATCAGCTACTAAATCAATAAATTCTTTATCATTACCTTGTTTTAAATTGTAGTGCATTTCTACATCTACAGTTTTACCGTAGTTATCTAACATTTTATTGATACCGTTTACCAATGTTTGGCAACCTTCATCATTAAAACCGCAAACTACAATTGATTTCCCTTTATTTTCAACTAATTCTTTAGCTGCTTTAACGATTGCTTTTGCTGCTGCTGGATTAGATACTTTAGAATCAGTTACTTTTGAATTACCGGTTGCACCAGCTACTTCATTATATAAAGAAGCTATTACTTTACCAAATTCAGAAACTTTAACCATATAACGCTCATCAGCATTAGCTCCAGTTAAAGATAAATTTGCTTCAAAATGATAATGTTTACTCATTTCTAAGTTCTCACGAGAAACTTTACGAGTTTTGCTGTATTGATTAGCAAATTCGATAGGGCTTAACCATGTTCCTAAAAAATCACAAGCTACACCAACTATAGTTGTTGCTTTTGAAAAATCATATGAAGAAACAACAGACTTACCGAATACATTTTTATTAGCCTTGATTAAAGCTGCATAAGAAACAGCATCATAAGAAACGTGTTTTGTATTTGGGTGCTTTGCAATAAATTCAGCAATAACAGCCTTTGTAGAAGGGCTGATAATACTAGAGCTTAAAATAACGTTTGTTCCAGTTGATAATGATTTTGAAACAGCATCATCTACATTTTTCCATGTAGTAGGATTTCCTTTTGCTAAAGGACCGTTTAAACGAGCACCATCATATAAACTTAAAACTGAAGATTGAACACGAGCACTAGTAGCACCGCGGCTAATTGCAGACATCTCATTCCCTTCAATTTTAATAGGACGGCCTTCACGAGTTTTAACTAGTACAGATGCATAGTCATGCCCATCATAAAATGTGGAAGCATAAAAATTAGCAACACCTGGAGTTACCTCTTCTGGTTTTACTACATAAGGAATAGATTTGTTTACAGGTGTTTCGCAAGCTGCTAAAGCAACGGCTGCTGTAGAGAAGCCCATTACTTTTAAGAAATCTCTACGGCTTGTACCTTTAGAATTAGCATCATCACCAGTAAGGAATTCTTCCATTGGCAATGTTTCTGCAAACTCATTGTTTTTGGTTTGTAAAAAGTCTTCGCTGTTGTTTAATTCAGGTAAACCTTTCCAGTATTTTTTCGACATAGTCATTTGTGATATTTCTTGTAATTACCGGTTTCTAACAATTAATAGTGACACTTAGCACATTCAAGTCCGCCGATTTTATCAACCGTAAACTTAACATCGTACTGTCCTTTATATTTTTCTTTTAAAGCTTTGTGCATTTTATCATAGTATGCATTTCCTTCCATAGCAACTTCCGTTTTGCGGTGACATTCAATACACCACTTCATAGTTAAAGGAGATTTTTGCTCTACAGTTGTCATTTTCTTTACATCACCATGACAAGTTGCACACTCTTGTTTTCCTACTACAACATGTTGTGAGTGATTGAAATAAACGTGATCTGGCAAGGTGTGAACTTTTATCCATTTAATTGGATTTTGTGGACCATCATAAACTCCTGTTTTTGGATTAAAGCCAGATGCTTCATAAATTTTCGCTATTTCTTTTTCTCCGTATTGAGGTCCATTTTGAATTCCTTTGTGACAATTCATACAAACATTTACGGTTGGTATTCCTGCATGACGAGATTTCTCTACAGAATTATGACAATACTGACAAGCAATTTCATTATCACCAGCATGTAATTTGTGAGAGAATTTAATAGGTTGTTCAGGTAAGTAACCTTTTTGAGTTTTATAATCGTAGTATACACCTAAATTATAACAAGCATTCCAACAAGATTTCATTCCAGCAAAACCTATGATGATAATAAATACGCCAACTAAACGTCTATGCCCGCCCAACCATTGTTTTACTTCTTGACCGAAACTAACTTCTTCAGATTCTGCTTTACCTTCTTTGCGATTGTATGAATTTTGTAACGAGTGACGAACGCTACGAAGCGCACCTATTAAAATTGCTATAATTACGATTGCACCTAACAGTAAATATAATGGATCAATCCCATCTTTTACATCTTCAGTAGCAGTAACTTCAGAACCTGCAGCCGGAGTTGTTGGCGCAGCAGCAGCCGGTGGAGCTTTAACATAAGCTAAAATCGCTTCAACATCTTTGTCAGTTAATTGCCCTTCAAAAACTGTCATTGCAGCTTTGCCATAATCATTATAAATTTTGTTGGCATATGCGTCACCAGACTTAATTAACTTTTCGTTATTAAGAACCCATCTATTTAACCAATCACCTTTTGGAGCACGATCAAAAACCCCTGCTAATCCGGGACCTGTTAGTTTTTGGTCTGTAAGAGCGTGACAAACAGCACAGTTTTGCTTAAATAATTTGGCACCATCTTGTGCTTTCAAACCAAAGGAGAAAGCAAAAAATAGGAAAACCGCGCCAAATAAAGATTTTAAAGAGAAATGAAACATATTATTATGCATAGAATTATATCTAATTTTGTATGTTATGGCAGTTTAATGACACTTTGATGACAAAAACTACCGTGCAAAAATAACAGAATGTTATATATCTAAATCGTATTTTTTTATTTTTATTAACATATCTTGTAATTTATAATAATTCTAAATAAGAATTTGCCATTTTATATTTTAGCGAACTATTTTAGAGTTTATTTTATTTGACGGATAATCAAATTAGCTCATTTAGTAGATAATTTTTGTCGATGAATGATTAAAATAAAATTTATCAATTATCGCAAAGGTTTTTTGAGATTAAATTTCTTCCCAATAGTCAATTATTAATCCATCATTTTGACTTATGCCAATTGAGCGTTTTTCTAAACCAAAACTGATAATAAGCGCGTCGTTTAAAAACTGTTCATCTTCTCTGCTTAATTCAAAAGATTCAATGGTTTCTCCAATAACGTCTGTCCACATTTTAGTTGTTGAAGCATCAATAGGAATCATTTTAATTTTATCTCCAAACTCTTGTTTGAGTTGCAGTTTTTCTTCTTCAAAACTAAAGTCTTTAATTATATCAATTCCCGTACTTTCTTCGTTACAGGTAATTACTAAGTTTGTATCATCTGTAAACATCAATTCCACATTGTCAATTAAGTCAACCTGAGTATCAGGATTAAATCTGTTCACCCAAAAATAGATTACTACTTTTTTTAAGGTTTTACCCTCGGCTGAGGTTAATAGTTTTAGTTGGTGGTCGGTAAAGTGCATATTAGTCTAGAAAGTTGAAAGTTTTAGAAAGTGAAAAGTTAATTATAAGGATAACCATGATTTTGCAGCTGTTCCCATAATTGTTTTTTTTGTCTCGTCAGAAAGTGGCGCTTCACGAACTAATGTTCCGGGGACTGCTTCACCTAACGGAAAGGGGTAATCAGAACCTTGAACTACTTTATCTGCGCCAACTAAATCAATAATATATTGTAACATTTTATGGTCGCATACATGCGAATCCACCCAAAATTTACCCAAGTATTTTTTAGGATTAAATTCATTATCAATCGCTACTAAATCAGGGCGGCAATCCCACCCGTGCTCAATGCGACTAATAGTTGGTAAAAAAGAACCGCCGCCATGAGCAAAACATACTTTTAGTTTTGGAAATTTTTCAAATACTCCTCCAAAAATCATTGAACAAATTGCTCGACTAATTTCTGCCGGCATACCCACTAACCATGGTAGCCAATATTTTGTCATGTGTTCTTGTCCCATCATTTGCCAAGGGTGAACTAAAATAGCAGCATTTGTTTTTTCGCAAGCAGCCCAAAATTCATAAAATTGCGGCTCTCCTAAATTAATGTTATTGACATTACTACCAATTTGAACACCTTTAAAGCCAAGCTCCATGCAGCGTTCTAATTCTTGAACAGCTAATTTAGCATCTTGCATAGGAACCGTTGCTAAACCAATAAATTTATCAGGATAACGGTTTACGGTTTGTGCAATATCATCATTTAAAAATTGCGAAATCTCTAAACAATCGTTTGGTTTTGCATCATAACTGAACATCACAGGAATGGTGCAAATAACTTGCATGTCTGCCTTATGTTCTGCCATTTCTTTTATTCTAACTTCGGCATCCCAGCAGTTTTCAAGTATTTCTCTAAACCGATTTTCTCCCTGAACCATCCAAGCTCTGCCTGGTGTATGATGGTCTAATTGAATAAAATTTCCATAACCAAATTTTTTCGTAAAATCGGGAATATGTTTTGGAATGATGTGTGTATGTGTATCAATTGTGAACATAAAGTTTGATTTAAAATAAGTTATTTAAAATAGTTTCATCAACTACGTTTGGCATCGTTACTTTTAAATTTGGTGTGCGCTCCATTTCGCGCTTAATGGCAAAATTTGCTTCTTTATTGCGTGCCCAGCTACGGCGCGCTATACCATTGTTTACATCCCAAAACAACATTGATTTCAATCGTCTGTCAGCATCAGGACTTCCATCTAACACTAAACCAAAACCACCATTAATTACTTCGCCCCAACCAACGCCACCGCCGTTGTGTAAACTAATCCAAGTAGCGCCACGGAAACTATCTCCAACAAAATTTTGAACAGCCATATCAGCTGTAAATTTTGAACCATCATAAATGTTTGAGGTTTCTCTGTAAGGAGAATCAGTTCCGCTTACATCATGATGATCTCTTCCTAATACTACGGGCGCCGAAATTTCTTTATTGGCAATGGCTTTATTGATTGCTTCAGCGATTTTTACACGACCTTCGCTATCGGCATATAAAATACGAGCTTGTGACCCTACCACTAAATTATTTTTCATGGCGTCACGAATCCAAACAATGTTGTCTTGTAGTTGAGGTTTAATTTCTTCTGGAGCAGTTTTATAAATTTCTTCTAAAACGCTTAATGCAATTTCATCGGTTTTTTGTAAGTCTTTTTCATTAGCGCTTGTACAAACCCAACGAAACGGGCCAAAGCCATAATCAAAACACATAGGTCCTAAAATATCTTGTACATAACTTTTATATTTGAAAGTTGCGCCAACATGTCCGCCTTTAATTGCTTTTTCTGTTTCATAAATATCAGCGCCTGCTCTTCCAGCCTCCAATAAAAAAGCGTTTCCGTAATCAAAGAAATACATTCCTTTTGCAGTTAATGTATTTACAGCAGTAGCATGACGAACTAACGTTTTTTGAACTTCCTCCTTAAATTTATCAGGATTAGAAGCCATTAGTAGGTTACTTTCTTCTAATGATAAACCTACAGGATAATATCCTCCAGCCCATGGATTATGAAGTGATGATTGGTCAGAGCCAATATCCACTGGCATATTCTCTTTTACTAAACGTTCCCATAAATCAACTATATTACCTTGATACGCTAATGATACGGCTTCTTTATTTGCTTGCGCCGCTTTAACTCGAGGAATCAATACATCTAAATTATCAAATACCTCATCAACCCAACCTTGCGAATGACGCGTATGAACTGCTTTTGGATTAATTTCTGCAGTAACAGATACTAAGCCAGCAATTTTAGCTGCCTTTGGTTGAGCACCGCTCATGCCACCTAAACCACAAGTCACAAATAATTTTCCAATTCTATCTTCTTCCGATTTAGACACTTTACGTGCCGCATTCATTACAGTAATACAAGTGCCATGCACAATACCTTGCGGACCAATATACATGAACGAACCAGCAGTCATTTGTCCGTATTGAGTTACTCCTAAGGCATTAAACTTTTCCCAATCATCTGGCTTGCTATAGTTAGGAATCATCATGCCATTTGTCACAACCACACGTGGCGCATCTTTATGAGAAGGGAATAAGCCCATAGGATGTCCGCTATATAATACCAAGGTTTGTTCATCTGTCATGGTTGCTAAATATTGCATAGTTAGCAAGTACTGAGCCCAGTTTTGAAACACAGAGCCATTGCCACCATAAGTAATTAATTCATGTGGATGTTGCGCTACGGCATAATCTAAATTATTACTTAGCATGTGCATAATAGCAGCTGCTTGTATAGATTTATGCGGATACTCATTGATAGGACGAGCAAAAATTTTATAATCTGGGCGAAAACGATACATGTAAATCCGTCCGTATGTTTTTAATTCTTCAGCAAATTCTTTTGCTAAAACAGGATGGTGTTTTGGCTCAAAATAACGTAAGGCATTTTGAATCGCTAATTTTTTTTCTTCTCCATTTAAAATGTCTTTGCGCTTGGGCGCGTGATTAATCGTGCTTTCGTATGTTTTTGGCTGAGGTAATACAGAAGGAATACCTTGCAGTATGTGTTGTTGAAATTCATTTAATTCCATGAAGTAATTAATTTAATTTAGAAGTGTTGAATTTACATGATTTTTTTAATGTATGTTACATGAAATTAAAATAACATCAGAGCAACATAGGAAAAAAGAACGCTAAATAAATAAGAGATAGATAATCTGTTTTTTCACATATAATCTACTATTATTAGTTAAGCTTCTCTGAAATTACCACAAACAATTCTAAAATTATGTGCTTATGCAGTAAAAATCTTTTAACAATTCAAATTAACTACATAGAAAAAAGAACAAAAAAATTACGAGATAGACATTCTATTGTTTTAAGCTAGCTTTAGTTAATAAAAGATAAACTGTATTATATCAAATCGGTGATTTTTAGTAATTTCGCATACATGACAACAATAACAAAGAAAACTCAATTAGATAGCAAACACAGTTTAGCTATTATTTGTTCAAGCTTTAAAAATAAATCAGAATATGCTCTAACAAAAGAGCAGGTTGAATATATTAATAATGATATTAAAACCAATGATAAAAAATTTGTTTGTATCAATACTTTGTCGCGTTTAGTTTGTGTTGTTTTGGTTGATGAAAAAAAGAATCACTACACTTCTTTAGAATCCGTTAGGAAGAATGGAGCTGCCATATCCGACACTATTAATGCAGAAAAACTTAATAGCATTACAATTACTAATGAATTAGCTAACCCCGATTATTCTTTGGCTTTAGCAGAAGGAATTGCTTTATCAAACTATCAATTTATTAAGCACAAGCCTTCTGCTAAAAAAACTACAAATACACTAAAAGACATTCATGTTGTTGATGCAAAAGCATCAGTACAAAATTTATCAAACTTGTCAATTGCTATTGATGCTACATTAAAAGCACGTGATTTAGTTAATGAACCAGTAAACACTTTAAATGCCACTGATTTATCAAATGCTTTTAAATCAATGGGGAAAAGTGCAGGCTTTAAAGTAGAAGTCTTTAATAAAGCTAAAATCAAACAATTAAAAATGGGTGGTTTATTAGCGGTTAATCAAGGAAGTGTTGATCCTCCAACGTTTTCGGTTATGGAATATAAGCCTAAAAATCCTAAAAATAAAAAGCCTTATGTGTTAGTTGGTAAAGGGGTAGTGTATGATACCGGTGGATTAAGTTTAAAGCCTACTCCAAATAGTATGGATTTAATGAAGTGTGATATGGCAGGAGCTGCAGCTGTTGGTGGCACTATGTATGCTATTGCAAAAGCAAAATTAAATATTCACGTTATTGCCTTAGTGCCATCTACAGATAATCGACCTGGATTTAACGCCTTTGCTCCGGGGGATATTATTACCATGATGGATGGCAGTACGGTTGAGATGCTAAATTCTGATGCCGAAGGCCGTATGATTTTAGCAGACGCACTTCATTACGCAAAACGATATAAGCCTGAAATGGCTATTGAACTTTCAACGTTAACTGGAGCAGCCGCAGCAGCTATTGGTCAGTATGGTATAGTGAGTATGGGAACTGCAACTGATGAACAAAAAAGTAAGCTAACAGTTAGCGGCTTGCGTATGCACGAACGTTTAGCTGAATTTCCTTTTTGGGATGAGTATGATGAGTTAATTAAATCTGACATCGCTGATCAAAAAAACTTAGGAGGACCATATGGTGGCGCTATTACAGCCGGTAAGTTTTTAGTAAAATACACAGATTATCCTTATATGCATTTTGATATCGCTGGTCCAGCATTTGTGACTGCAAAAGATAGCTATAGAGGGAAAGGCGGAACTGGTTATGGCGTGAGGTTATTGTTTGATTTTTTCTCCAATTTATAAATTATGATAGATAACAAAATTGTAGTAGGAATATCTCAAGGAGATTTAAATGGAATAGGGTTAGAAATTATTTTAAAGACATTGTCCGAACCCGGAATTTCCGAAATATGTATTCCGGTTTTATTTAGCTCACAAAAAACGGTTTCCTATTTTAGAAAAATGTTAAACCTAGATGAGTTTAATTTTAATCCGTTAAGAGACTTTAATCAAGTAAATACAAAGAAACCAAATGTATTTATATGTTATGAAGAGGAAGTAACCATTGAGCTGGGAAAAGCAACAACGCTGAGTGGCAAATACGCAAAGCTTTCTTTAGAAGCTGCAACGCTTGCGTTATTTGAAAAAAAAATTGATGTATTAGTAACAGCACCTATTAACAAGCACTCTATGCAGGAGGCTGGATTTAATTATCCAGGGCATACAGAATATTTGGGAGAAAAATTAGGTGGCAAGCCATTAATGTTGTTATGTGATAACGACTTACGAGTTGCGGTAGTAACAGGTCATGTTCCATTAAAAAACATTTCCGAAAAAATAACTATTGAAAATGTGTTTGAAAAAATTTCACAACTTCACCATTCACTAATTAAAGATTTTGGGATTCGTAAACCTAAAATTGCCGTATTAGGATTAAATCCGCACGCCGGAGAAAACGGAGCAATTGGCGATGAAGAAAAAACACGAATCATTCCAGCTATCGAAAAAGCCAAAGAAAACATGTTGGTTTATGGGCCTTACCCGGCAGATGGGTTTTTTGGTAAAAATATGCAATCTCAATTCGATGGAGTATTAGCCATGTATCATGATCAAGGATTAATACCTTTTAAAACGCTAGCTTTTGGAAGCGGCGTTAATTTTACTGCAGGTTTAGATTTTGTTCGAACTTCGCCTGATCACGGAACAGCTTACGATATTGCCGGAAAACAAATTGCCGACGAATCATCTTTTAGAGAAGCATTATATACCGCAATAGATATTTACAGAAGAAGAGAGTTGTTAGAAGAAATTTCTGCAAGACCTTTAGTCTTTTCTCCAATTAAAAAAGAAAGAGGATAAGATTTAAAATTTCTATAAAAAAACACCAACTAATTGGTTGATGTTTAAAACTAGATGATTGTTTTATTTCTTAATTTCTACTTCAAATCCTTTTTTCTTCCAATCATCAAATCCTTTTTCTAAATCAACAACATGTGTAAATCCTTGTTTTTGCATAAGCTCTGCACATTCGCCACTTCTACCACCACCAGCACAATAAATCAAATAGGTTTTTTTCTTATCTAATTTAGAAATTACACTTTCAGCATCTTTCTTAAAATAATCAATTTGTAATGCCCCTTTAATAAACCCTTTATTTTTTAATTCGTCATCGGTTCGTAAATCAATTAAAAAAGATTTTTTATCATCAATAAATTTTTTAAAAGTAGCAGCATCAACATGCTCAATTTTTGTTTGTGAAAAGCTAATTGATGAAATAAAAAGAGTTAGTAATACGAATATTTTTTTCATTTGTCGGGTTTTTATTTTTAGACCAAGTATTTGTTTAAATTTATTTAATAATTGTAATTATGAGTTTTTTAATATTGTTTAAATGATAAAAGCCAGTTCATTGCTTTTTGTTTGTTGTCAAACATTTTCATTTTTACAGGTTGGTTTTTTGTAAATTTCAATATAAAATTAATAATAATTCGGTCTGCTAGCGAATTTACAATAATAGCTGTTGCTTTGGTAGTTGAAGTTATTTCGGGCGTGGCGGAAAATTCCCTCGCTTCTTTTGATATCGTTCCATTAGGAGCAGTTTCCACTAAAATCAAATGTTTGCTATAGCCGTTATATTTGGTTGATAAAAAACGGCGTTGAGCTTTAACATCTTCTAATTCAATATGAATACCTTCTTTTAATTTAATACAAATAATAGCATTATCCCAAAACTCTATGCAAGAAATTCGGTCTATATGTGAATCAATAACAGAATGTGTTGAATTTTCTATTGTCATCAGTTCATAAAAGTAATTAATTTGTTCTTTTAATCAAAGCCATATAAAAACCATCAAAACCTTCGCTTGGTAAAATAGTTTTATCTTTAATTAATTCAAAATTACTATTACTTGCTAAAAATAGGTCTACTTGTTTTCTGTTTTCGCTGGGTAAAATACTGCAAGTAGAATATACCAATTGACCCCCTTTTTTAGTCATGATTGAATAGTCACTTAATATTTTTTGTTGGATGGCTTTTGTTCTGTCTATAAAATCTAAATTCAATTTCCATTTAGCATCAGGGTTACGTTTAATAACACCTGTTCCGCTGCAAGGCACATCTAATAATAATCTATCTGCTGTGTTTTCTAAACGTTTAATAGTTTTAGTACCTTCAATTAATCGAGGTTCAACATTACTGGCAGTTGCTCTGCGTGCACGTTTTTTCAATTCATCTAATTTCCATTGTGTGATGTCCATCGAAATAATTCGGCCTTTATTTTGCATTAAGGCGGCAATGTGTAGTGTTTTTCCTCCACCACCGGCACACGCATCAATAACACGCATTCCTGGTTCTACGTCTAAAAATTCAGATATAAACTGAGAGCCGGCATCTTGTAATTCAAATAACCCTAGTTTAAATAATTGATTTTGAAACACATTTTGACGCTTTAGTAATAATAATGCATCATTAAAACCTTCTATGTTTTCAACTTCTATTTCCTGTTCGGCTAAATGTTTTGTTAAAATTTCTTTTTTAGTTTTTAGTGTATTTACACGTAATACTACTGAAGCTTGATTATTTAAAGATTTAGCTTCTTTTTCCCAAACTTCTTTCCCTAATTCCTGTTCACATATTTCCCATAACCAATCAGGATAAGCTTGTAAAATTTTCTCGTCCTTTACGGCTTTATATTTATCTAAAATCTCCTTTTCAACTAGTCGTTTAAATTCTCTTTCATCAGGCATTGTTATATGCTGAGTGATAAAATACGTGCCTAAAATTTCCCAAAAGCCATCTTCTGTGCCTGCTAAATGGGTTAATAATCTATAATGACGAACAATGCCATAGGTAGTTTCTGCAATGAAGCGGCGGTCTCTGCCCCCAAATTTTGGATGTTCTTTTAAAGTTTTTTCAATTACTTTGTCTGCATATTTATTCTCCTTAAATATGGTAACTAAAGCGTCAACTATTGCCTGTAATAAAATACGGTGAGGTTTTGCTTGTTTTATTATTCTTTTACTCATGAATCCAACTAATTTTAGAGCTCTAAGTTACTTTATTTTTTTCTTATATTTACCTATCACCAATCTAATAGAAGCTATGACTAAATTCTTTTTTTCGTTTGTATTACTAACAAGTTTACTTACTGCACAAAATAATAAAAAACATATTTTATTGAAAAATGCAACAGCGCATATTGGTAATGGTCAGATTTTAGAAAATAGTCTAATCTCTATTAAAGATGGTAAAATAGATTTAGTAGCGGATGCCAGATTAATAAAAATTGATATCACTAAATTTGATACAACAATAGATTTGTATGGCAAACATATTTACCCCGGTTTAATTGCTCCCAATTGTATTTTAGGTTTGCAAGAGGCTGAGGCTGTTAGGCAAACAAGCGATTATGCTGAAGTAGGTGAATATAATCCACACATAAGAAGTTTGATTGCCTATAACGCCGAAAGTAAAATTTTAGAAACCGTTAAAGCAAATGGTGTTTTATATACTCAATCTACTCCTCGTTACGGAACTGTTAGTGGCACATCATCTATTTTAGCAACAGATGGTTGGAATTGGGAAGATGCTGTTATTAAAGCAGATGATGGTATTCATATTAATTTTCCGAGAACGATTCAAAAACAAGGTTGGTGGGCAGAACCATTACCAAGTGAAAAAAACAATAAATATACTGAGCAGGTAAATGAACTAAGTACATTTTTTGAGAATGCTTTAGCATATTATAATACACCTAATATAAGTGAAAAGAACTTACGTTTTGAAGCCATGAAAGGTGTTTTTAACGGCTCAAAAAATTTATATATTCATGCTGATTATGTAAAAGATATATTAGGCGCTATTAATTTTGCTAAGAAATTTAATATTAAAAAAATGGTTGTAGTTGGCGGAAAAGACTGCTATAAAATAACCAAGGTTTTAAAAGAAAACAACATAGCAGTAATGTTAAATCGTTTACATGATTTACCGGATTTGCCAGAAGCTGAAATAGATTTATTATATAAGTTACCTTACTTATTGCAAAAAGATTCCGTGCTTTTTTGTTTACAAAATCAAGGAGATATGGAAGCAATGAATGCCCGTAACATAGCTTTTTTAGCGGGCACCTCAGCAGCATACGGTTTAACTAAAGAACAAGCTTTGCAAAGTATAACCTTAAGCTCCGCTAAAATATTAGGCGTAGATCATTTAATTGGAAGTTTAGAAACAGGAAAACTCGCTTCCATGGTTGTATCTGAAGGCGATATATTAGATATGAAATCAAATAAAATTATTTTAGCTTTTATTAATGGAAGAAGCCTCAACCTAAATAATTTTCAAAATGATTTAAATAAAAAGTATTCAAATAAATTGGGGATTAAAGAATAAAACTTGAACGGTCAGATTGGCTGGTGTAGAAATATGAACAGATTTATTTTACACACCTCAACTTTTTCTGAGTTAAAGAAACAATATAGATTTTCTCTTAAGATAATTGTTGTGAAAATAAATAAACTCATATAATGAATCTGATTATTAAGGCAAACTTAATTGATGTTGTTGCGAAAGAAATTTTTGCTGCTGAGGTTACTATTCAAAACAAGAAAATTCTATCAATTACAAGAATCTCCGAAAATTTAAATACCTATATTTTACCCGGCTTTATTGATGCACACGTTCATGTTGAAAGTAGCATGTTGGTGCCGTCAGAATTTGCACGTATTGCCGTTACAC
>JBILOV010000123.1:0-7037 GCA_044374335.1 Bacteroidia bacterium
TTTAATAATAGGGTTCGCATAAAAACGTTCAATTAAAGTATCATTAATAGTTTGATGCAACCATTGTTTGGTTTGATTAAATCGCTTAGTTTCAAAAAAATGATTGGCAATTGTATGGCGTTTGTATTTATCAATCATATCATACACTTCTTTAATTCCAATGTTTTCGGTACTTGAGCAAGTTAACACTTCCGGAATCCAATTACTTTCGGTTGGTGGAAATAAATGCAAAGCTCTTGCATATTCTCCTCTAGCCATTTTAGCTTTATCAGCATTACTTCCATCTGCTTTGGTAATAGCCATACCGTCTGCCATTTCCATAATTCCACGTTTAATACCTTGTAATTCATCTCCTGCACCAGCTAACATCAATAATAAAAAGAAATCTGTTAACTGATGAACTGCAGTTTCACTTTGCCCCACTCCAACTGTTTCAATAAAAATATAATCATAACCTGCCGCTTCGCAAATAATTATACTTTCTTTGGTTTTACGAGCTACTCCTCCTAAACTCCCTGAACTTGGTGAAGGACGAATAAATGCATGAGGATGAATTGATAATTGCTCCATTCGTGTTTTATCTCCTAAAATACTTCCTTTACTTAACTGACTGCTAGGGTCAATTGCTAAAACAGCTAGTTTATGACCTCGGTTAATAACTTCTAAACCAAAACTTTCAATAAAAGTACTCTTGCCTACTCCTGGAACACCTGTAATTCCTAATCTAAATGAATTACCACTATGTTTAATAATAGTATTAATAATTTGTTGTGCTTGTTCCTGATGTTCTGAACGGGTTGATTCAACTAATGTAATAGCCTTACTTACATAAGTAATATTGGATGATAAAATTCCATCTACTATTTCATTTATGTTGAACTCTTTTTTCATTTTACAAAACAAAAATAGGATTTAATTTGTCTTTAGTATACAAATACAATCAAGATTTCATTTTATTATAAACTCCTAAATCATATCAATTTAAAATTATTATCTTCAAAATCTTGTATATCAAAAAAATGAAAAAACACATATTACTATTTGCATTGCCTCTATTTGGATATTTATCTCAATACGCTCAAAATACCACTTTAAATTCTGCCGAAATTGTTCAGGGCTTAAAAAAATTAAATACCGTTGGAAGTGTTCTTTATATAGCAGCACATCCGGATGATGAAAATACTCGTTTATTGGGTTATTTAGCTAATGAAAAAAAGCTAAGAACAGGTTATTTATCATTAACACGAGGTGATGGTGGTCAAAATTTAATTGGCAAAGAACAAGGCGAGTTATTGGGTTTAATTAGAACGCAAGAATTATTAGCTGCCAGAAGAATTGACGGTGCTGAACAATTTTTTACTAGAGCAAATGATTTTGGATATTCTAAAACTCCAGAAGAAACATTTACCTTTTGGAATAAAGATAGCATTTTAGCAGATGTAGTGTTAACTATCAGACGATTTAAACCAGACGTTATTATTTGTCGTTTTCCAACAACAGGTGAAGGTGGACATGGACATCATACAGCCTCGGCTTTGTTAGCAGTTGAAGCTTTTGATGCTGCTGCAGACCCAAAACGTTTTTCGGAACAATTAAAAGACAATCAAGTTTGGCAAGCCAAACGTATTTTTTGGAATACTTTTAATTTTGGAACAACCAACACAACTGCTCCTAATCAATTAAAAATAGATGTAGGCGTTTTTAATCCTTTATTAGGAAAAAGCTATGGAGAAATTGCTGCAGAAAGCAGATCTTGTCATAAAAGTCAAGGATTTGGTTCTTCAAAACAAAGAGGTTCCAATATTGAATACTTTAAAATATTAAAAGGCGATAGTGTAACTACAGATTTATTTGAAGGAATAAATACGACTTGGTTAAAATATAAAGGACAAGAAAAAATTCAAAAACTAGTTGATGAATGTATCAAACAATTTGATGTTCAGTCACCAGAAAATAGTGTAACAACTTTGGTAACCATTTACAAACAAATTCAAGCATTAAACAATACTAATCAAGAACTAGTTTATTGGAAAAATCAAAAATTAAAAGAAACAGAAGCCTTATTATTAGCTTGTTCGGGTTTATGGATAGAAGCTTCATCGGCTGATTATGTAGGAATTGCGGGACATGAAATTGCAATTACAACTCAGTTTGTGAACCGAAACAAAAACGATGTTAAGCTAAATTCGATTTCTTATTTACAAAGTGATACAACAACATCCCTAAATTTAAAATCAAATGAATTATATACCTTTAAACGAAAAGAAAAATTACCAAACAATTTAACTTTTTCAAATCCATATTGGTTAAATCAAAAACACGATATTGGAATTTATACAGTTACAAATTCATCGTTAATTGGCAAACCGGAAAACGAATCAAGTACAAAAGTGATTTTTAATATTTCTATTTTAGATTTAAACCTAAAAGTTGAACGAAATTTAATTTACAAATATACTGACCCCGTTAAAGGTGAAATTTATCGGCCATTAGAAATATTGCCTCCCGCAACCGTTAATATCTCTGAAAAAGTTTTTGTGTTTACAGATACTTCTACAAAAACTATATTAATAACAGTAAAAGCCAATACCGCCAATACAACTGGTAAATTAGAATTAAAAGGAAGTGAAGGTTGGAATATCTCTGTCAAAAACCCTGAATTTAAATTAGTTAACAAAGGTGATGAAGCAATTATTGAAGCAACAATTGTAGCTGATAAAAATGCCAAAGATGGGAAATTAGAGGCTTCAATTACAATTAATAATGCAACCTATAAAAAAAGTATTAAGCGAATTGAATATGACCATATTCCCTATCAATTTATTTTAAGTGATGCTGAAGCAGGTTTAGTAAATATTGATTTAAAGAAAACAGGAACTACAATTGGTTATATACCAGGCGCGGGCGATGATGTGCCTGCTTGCCTAAAACAAATTGGTTATAATGTTACACTGCTAACGGATGAATTATTAAGCAATGAAAATTTATCAAAATACAATGCCATAGTATCTGGTGTGCGAGCATATAATACAAACGACCGCTTACAAGTTCATTATACTAAATTAATGGAATACGTAAAAAATGGTGGTAATTTAATAGTGCAATACAATACCAATAATCGTATTGGCCCAGTAAAAGCTAATATTGGTCCGTTTCCGTTTACTATTTCAAGAGATAGAGTTACCAATGAAAAAGCAGAAGTTAAATTCAGTAACGAAAAACATTTGGCACTAAACTTCCCAAATAAAATTACCCAAAAGGATTTTGATAATTGGATTCAAGAACGTGGTATTTATTTTGCAACAGAAATTGACAAACAATATGAAACGATTTTTACAATGAATGATCCAAACGAAAAATCAAGTGATGGTAGTTTGATTATTGGGAAATATGGTAAAGGAAATTTTGTATATACCGGCTTAGTTTTTTTTAGAGAATTACCCGCTGGTATTCCTGGTGCATATCGATTGTTTGTGAATTTATTAAGTTTACCAGAGAATAAATAATAAAATATTGAAAATTAGTAAATGGAACGCTGATAACGCAGATTAAATATGATATGAATAATTAAAAATTTAAACTAGGTAAACTAAAAACTAAAATCATATTTAATCATAACTATCAGTGCTATCTGCGTTCTAAAAAATAAAAAAATGAAGAAACAAGAAGAAGAAAAATCACCCATATTAAAATCATGGAGAAATGTTTATGCTTTGGTTATTGGCGTATTGATTGTAGTTATTATTTCTCTTTACATTTTCACACAACTTTATAAATGAGTTTTATAGATTGGATAATTTTAGGTATTACCCTTTTGTCTATAATAAGTTATGGTATTTGGAAAAGCCGTGGAACAAAAAATATTGAAGGTTATTTATTAGCTGACAGACAATTACCATGGTATCATGTAGGATTATCTGTTATGGCTACTCAGGCAAGCGCTATTACTTTTTTATCAGCTCCAGGGCAAGGATATAGTGATGGCTTAAGATTTGTTCAATTTTACTTTGGTTTGCCATTAGCCATGGTTGTATTATGTGTTACGTTTATTCCAATTTTCCATAAACTCAATGTATTTACAGCTTACGAATTTTTAGAAAAACGATTTGATAATAAAACACGAACCCTAACAGCCTTTTTATTTTTATTACAAAGGGGGCTTTCAACAGGAATAACGATATACGCACCTGCCATTATTTTATCTACCATCCTAAATATTGATGTAAACTATACTATTGTTTTAAACGGTGCATTAGTAATTGCTTACACAGTTTATGGTGGAGCTAAAGCGGTTTCTTACACACAACTATTTCAAATGAGTGTGATATTTGCAGGATTATTTTTAGCAGCTTATATGGTTGTTCATTTATTACCTGATAACGTAAGTTTTTCGGATGCACTTCATATTGCAGGAAAAATGGATAAACTCAACGCCATTGATACCAAATTTGATGTGAATAATAAATATAATATTTGGTCAGGAATTATTGGAGGATTCTTTTTACAGCTTTCCTATTTCGGAACCGATCAATCGCAAGTTGGTCGTTATTTAACAGGAAAATCAATTGCTCAAAGTCGTTTAGGTTTAATCATGAATGGTTTGATAAAAATACCCATGCAATTTTTTATTTTATTGATTGGTGTTATGGTATTTACATTTTATCAATTTCATCCAACACCAATTTTCTTTAATAAAGTTGAGGTTAGTCGTTTAGAAAATAGCGCCTATAAAAATGACTTTAAAAATCTACAACAATCTTATGTAATTGCTCATACCGAAAAACAAACAGAAGTTAATAAACTTGTTGAAGCCATTCATAGCGAAAATGAAAATTCTATCAATTTAGCCAGAACAAAAGTTCAACAAGCTGATAAAAAAGCCAATGCGATAAAAAAAGATGTAACAGTATTAATGCAAAAAAATAATCCAAAAGCTGATATTAATGACACTAATTATATATTTCTAACGTTTATTACACAACAGTTACCTGTTGGAGTCATTGGATTGTTAATTGCTATTATTTTTTTAGCCTCCATGGGTTCAATGGCCAGTGGCTTAAATTCATTAGCCTCAACTACTATTGTTGATTTTTATAAACGCTTATTTAAAACAGAAGAAAGCGATACAAACTATTTATCGGCCTCACGCTGGACAACGGTTATATGGGGCATATTTTGTATAATGGTTGCCTTTTATGCTAGCAGAGTTGGTAATTTAATAGAAGCCGTAAATATTTTAGGTTCCCTATTTTACGGAACTATTTTAGGAATATTTTTAGTAGCTTTTTATATGAAAAACATCACAGGAACGGCTGTTTTTTATGCTGCCTTATTTGCCGAAGGATTTATTGTATATGCTTGGATAACTGATTTAACAGCCTTTTTGTGGCTAAATGTTATTGGTTGTTTATTGGTGATGTGCTTCGCGTTTTTTATTCAGTTATTTTTGAATAAAAATTTAAAAGTGATTAAATAATTTTGCTCGTTAAACCATGTTTGGTTTAATGATACATTTTAAATAGGTTTTAATTATTACTTGCAAAATTTAGGTTGAAAAAATTTAAAATCCAATTTTAGCCTTATTAGACTCAAAACTATTTTTTAAATCAAGCATTTTAATTGCTGTAACAGCAGCTTCATCTCCTTTATTACCATGTTTTCCACCGGTTCTATCCTGCGCTTGTTCTTGGGTATTTACAGTCAATACTCCAAAAATAAAAGGCATACTAAACTTAATATTTAAATTGGTAATCCCTTTTGCAACAGCATCACAAATAAAATCAAAATGTTTAGTATCTCCTTGTATAACACATCCTATACAAATAATTGCGTCAACCTGACTTAATTCAGCTAAATATTGAGCACCCAGTGTTAATTCAAAAGCACCAGGAACTGTTTTAGTAATAATATTTTCAGGTTTTGCACCATTTATTATTAATGTATCGTAAGCACCCTTCATTAAAGCATGTGTAATTGTATGATTCCATTCTGCCCAAACAATTCCAAATTTCATTTTTTCTGCATTGGGGATTTCTGAGCCCTCAAAAGTTGAAAGATTTTTAAGTTCGCTAGCCATAAATTTTGTCATTAAATAAAAAAAGGTGACATAACATCACCTTCTAATATATTTTATAATTTTTTATTATTGAATATTTCCTAAAGTTTTAACTCTAGCAATGTATTTATCAACTTCGCGAGCTTCAGTACTTGCTGAGTACTCATTTTTTAAACGCTCATAAGTTGCTAAGGCCTCTGTATAATTTGCTGTTTGTTCATATGCAAAAGCAGCTTTTTTTAGATATATTGGAGTTGTAAATGCATTTGAAGATTGTTCAGCAGCTTTTAAATAAAATTTAATTGCTTCATCAATTTTATTTAATTCCATATTTGCATCACCAATTGCACCAATGGCAACAGGAGCTAACATTTCATCTTTAATCGAAAATTTCTCTAAAGATTCAATTGCTTCTTCAAATTTACCTGTACGTAATAAGCAAATACCAGCATAATAATTAGCTAATTTACCAGTTTTTGTTGAGCTATATGAATCTGCAATATCTCTAAAACCCATTATTGTTTTAGGTCCTTCGGATGTTTGAACATTAATACCACCATTTAATGCTACTAAAAAACTATCTTTTTCAAAATAAGTTTGTGCAAAAAACGCTTCATTATTTGCTTCTTTTTCTTCACCGGGTAGCCAGTAAAATGTATAAAAACTAATAATTGCAACAATTGCTAAAAGGGCGCCACCACCATAAGTTATAGCTTTTTTATTTTTTTCGTAAAAAACTTCCATTACACCTAAATCCAACTGTTTCGCAGTTGATTTTTTTTCAGAAGAGGTTTCGATTTCGCTAATGTTTTCTACTTGTTGTGTTTCTTCAGACATATCTAAATTTAATTTTGAGTGGCGAAGGTAAATAAAATTATCTACTAATAAAAAAGAAAATTAATGGGTTTGTCAAACATAAATACCCTATATATTATTTCCAATTTTTGGAATACGTTTATGAAAAATGTTAAAATAAAATTTG
>JBILOV010000005.1:0-23845 GCA_044374335.1 Bacteroidia bacterium
CATGTCATTAATTCATGAAAAACTTTATAAATCAAACAACTTTGTTAGAATAGACTTAAAAGATTACTTAAAAGATTTGGTTGAATTTTTAAGAAACTTTTTTGACAAAAATAAAAACGTTACAGTTCATTTTGAATTAGAGGCTATTTCTGTTTCTGCCAAAAGAGCTGTTCCAATTGCATTAATTGTAAATGAATTAATTACCAATAGTTTTAAATATGCATTTTTGGACAAAAAAAACGGAGACATTTATGTTCAGCTAACAAAAATAGAAAATGAAATTACTTTATGCGTTTCCGATAGTGGTCCTGGAATACCTGCTGAATTTAATATAAAAGAAGCGAATTCATTAGGTTTTAAATTATTAAATATTTTTACCAAACAATTAAAAGGAAGTTTTGAATATAGAAATGATCCTGGATTAATTGTTTGCGTAAAATTTAAAGAGGAAATAGAAAATACTTTATTAGTTTAGCTTAAGGTTTTAGCAATCATTATTTAGCATTGCATATACCGGCATAAGCGCAGTACTCACATTTATCTTCGTCCTCGGTTTGGGTGAAAAATGTTTCATCTGAAATCATTTCTAAAATCTCTAACTTTAAATGAGTTTCAAACTCCTCTAATAATTCGGATGTGAAATTTAAAATACCACCTCCTTTTATATCTTCTAATATAAATTTAGGTTGTTCTTCAAATTTTTTAAATGGAATAATACAAGGCTGCAATTCTTCAGGTTTTGCCATGTTGTTTTTCACCACCAACCAAGCATATATAAATAATTGCAACATTTTATTGTATTTACTGTCTTTAAACAAATCGTCAAAGTTTGTAAATTTAAATTTATCATCTGTTTTTACAGATGATTTATAATCTATAACTCTAATATTATTTCCTAATTTATCAATTCTATCAGCCGAACCTTTAATATAAATAGGTGTGCTAACTCCATTAATGTCAATGATTAAAGAAGCTGATAGCGTTTTTTCTAAATCAATTAAACTTAATAATGCATTAGTTTTTTTAGAATTCTGAATCAATTTTAAATCATTTCGCAATAATTTATTAACGTATTCATAAATTACTTTTTGTTGTAAATAGTTTTTCCCAAACTGACTTTCTCTATGACTAAAATAATTTTGAAAAACAAGATTAACACATTCTTCTGTTTTTGAAAGACATTCCTTAATATTTTCTTCCGTTAAAACCCTTCCAATAAATGGCTTATACAACATCTCTAATGATTCGTGTAAAATAGAGCCTTGTGTATTAGCTTCGGCACTTTCTTCAACATCCTCGGTTTCTTTAATACCAACACCATACCTGTAAAAAAAACGTAAAGCACAATCTTTATAAGTAATTAAAGCCGATGGACTCAATCCATCATATTGACTATTTGTGGTGAGTTTTTTTATAATAGGTGCTAAATTTAATTCGGTTTTTGAAATAGAAATATCATTACGATTACTTGCAGACAAGGCTCCACCACTTAACATCTGTTCTGTTATAATATGATGTGGATTATACTTTTGTAATTCGAATTGTAATTGTGTAATAAATCTACTTTTTTCACCAGTGCCCAACACACTATGTTCGGTATTATAAGTAATTAAAACATTAGAAGCGCGTTGCAAAATTCTATAAAAGTGATAGGCATAAACAGCATCTTTATCTCCATATAAAGGCATACCATGGTAACGTTTTAAATCATTTGGAATAAATGAATTAGCCGATTTACCTGAAGGCAAAACCCCTTCGTTAACACCTAATAAAATAATATTTTCAAAATCAAGTGTCCGGGTTTCTAAAACCCCCATAATTTGTAATCCTTGTAAAGGCTCACCAATAAAAGGAACTGAAGCAGCGCCAATAATTTGTTTATATAAACTTTTTAAAGTCAATAATGAATCTAAATACGCGTGTGTTTGAATTAATGATTGAAGTCGGTTAAAATATTTTGTAAACACATGCAAATATTCTTTTTCTGTTGATGACAATTGCAAAGCTTCATTATCGGATGAGTTAAATACCGAAATGATTTGAGACATGGCAGAAATTCCTTGAGAAGAATTTGACCACGAAATGAATACGTTTTCAATGTATTTATAATTGTTTTCAAATAATTCGGAGAGAACTTTATTGTTTAACCAAACATAATTTTTATCAATTATTTTTTGAATTATAAATTGTAGATGAATACTTGGCTCAAATGAATTGTAATATTTTTTAAATAAAGCATTTTGCAAAATTTTAAAAACATCAGCAAAATAAAAACTACTTGAAGCACCTGCTTTTTGGGTGGACTGATGCAGACTAATTAAATTATCAATTAAATCATAAATAGGAGATAACCGCAACGGGTATTCCATTGTAATATTTACATGCTCAACTTCCTTTGGCAATTGGTTTAAAATTGGGAATAATAAACTTTCATCTGCTAATACAACGGCCGTTTTATTAAGGGATTTACCTTGTTTAATCCATTGGTGTAAATGATGAGAAACCACCTGCGCCTGTCCCATTTGTTTAGGAACAGCAACTATGTCAATGTGTTTTGGAATATCGTTAAAGTAATTACCAATGTTTATTTTAGTATCTAACCAATTATTAATAAAGTTTTTTCGTAAAAATAATCCAGCTTCATAATTAACATTATCAAGGTAATATTTATCAGCATCCCAAATAATAGTTGCTTTTTTATCTTTTACTAAATCCGAAAAAATAATAGTCTCAGCTTTATTTAAGGCATTAAAACCACAAATTAAAATTTTATTGAATTGATTAATGTATGTAGAATTCTTATAACCCTCCACTGATTTACGATACATTAAACCTTGGTAAGCTTGTTTTTTTTGAAGCAATAATTTTGTGAACTCATGGTAAATAGTTCCCATTTGAAACATGAAATCAATATAATCTTGTTGAGTGGCAGTTAAATTATCTGCACTCAAGCTCCAGTTTTCAATTTCCTTAATTTCCTTTAAATTTTGATATAAAGAATTTGTATCAACTAAATACCGATCGGCTTCATTAAAATCCTGTAACATTAACGTTCCCCATTTTGCAAAAGCATCAAACGGTTCGGCTTTTTCTTTTAAAATAGAAGTATATACTTGATACAAATCACAAATTAAATCAATACTATCAGCTTGTTGTAATCCTGAAAGTTCGGCAACTAATTCCTCGGCACTTATAATAGTTGGTAACCAAATAGTTTTTTGAAAAACCTTAGCCAAATGCTGTTTTAGATATAAAGCACCTCGTTTGTTAGGTAATACAATACATAAATGCTCTGTCTCATTTTCATGATGTTCGAAAATATACTGGGCGATGTATTGCAAAAACGGAATCATTTGAAGAAAATTTAAAATATCAATTAAAGATTAGAAATTTAACTAAAAACAACCTTGTAAAATCATAAGTTAATAAAATAATATTGGATTTATCTGAAAATAAAAAGTCTACTTCTTTATAATAATCTTTAGAATGATATTCGTCACCAATTTAATCATATTACCTTAATAATACTTAACTTAATCCGGTCAAATATAAAAGTTTGAAATAACAAACTAATTAATTTATGCAGATTAAATTTACCAATGCAACTACTTTTTTTCCGTTTGTGTAGTTAGGCTATTTTAAACACTTTTTTAAGTAAATTTACCCTTGATTTTTAATTAACTATAAAACATCCATGTTTCCTATTCACAAATATTGATTATTGAGAACTTGGAAAACCATATGACATTAAAAAACATTATTATCAAAAATATGAAAACAATTATTTACTCATTTCTCTTTTTAGGAATATCTCAATTATCCATTGCTCAAACTAACATTTGGGATTTGCAACAATGTGTTGATTTTGCTCAAAAAAACAACATCAGTTTAAAGCAAGCTGAAATTGCTACCAAAATAAATAAAAACAATGCCACGCAAAGTAAAGCGGCCATTTTACCTACCGTAAATGCTGGAGCACAACACACTTACAATTTTGGTAGAACCATTGATAGATACACCAATACTTTTGCAAACACTCAAGTACTTTCTCAAAATTTTTATGTTTCTTCTAATGTAGTACTTTGGTCTGGTTTGGCACAATACAATACAATTAAAGCAAACGAATACCAATATTTATCTAGTAACGAAAGTTATTTACAGCAAAAAAATGATTTGTCGTTAAATGTGGCAACCGCTTATATTAATGTTATTTTTAGTGATGAGATTTTACAAATAGCACAATCACAATATAAAATTACACAAGAACAATTAGATCGCACACAAAAATTAGTAGATGCCGGAACATTAGCTAAAAGTGCAGTTTATGATTTAAAAGCTCAATTAGCAAATGAAGAAGTAAATGTAACGGCATCTGATAATAATTATCAAATAGCAATGCTAAGCCTTAAACAATTATTGAATTTAGATACACTAAACAATTTTAATGTTTCGCGACCAAACATTGATATGATGAATAATGATTTAGCAACTCAAACTGTTCAAAATATATACGAAACTGCATTAAAAAACCAACACTCCATTAAAAGTGCTAACTATAATTTAATGGCTGCCGAAAAAAGCCTGGATGTTGCTAAAGGAAGAGTTAGCCCTACTCTATCTGCAACAGGGAGTTTAGGAACTGGAACATCAGAATTAGATAAAAACATTGATGCTGTAAATATTGTTGGCTATGAGCAAACATCCTATTTTATAGCAGATGATCCTAATAATCCAACACTTATTGCTCCTGTTTATCAACCAAAAGCCAATATTACTACTTCAAAAAAACCTTTTGCCGATCAGTTTAACGATAACGTTAATAAAAGTATAGGTTTTACATTATCAGTTCCTATTTATAACGGTTTACAAACTTATACAGGTGTTAAAAATGCAAAATTAAATGCCTTAAATGCAAAATACACACAAGATTTAACCGAACAAAATTTATATAAAACCATTGCTCAAGCCTATGCTAATGCACGAGCCGGGCTTAATAAATACAATGCTAATAAATCATCTGTTGAAGCAAATGAACAATCTTTTTATTATGCACAACAAAAATACAATGTTGGAGCCATTAGTACATTTGATTTTAACACAGCGAAAACACGTTTACAAAATGCACAGAGTAATTTAGTACAAGCAAAATATGATTATGTTTTTAAACTAAAGGTTTTAGATTTTTATCAGGGAAAAGAATTGAAATTTTAAAAACAAATATATTTAGCAGATAAAACAACTATTAAAATTAGAAAAATTAGAACTCAGCGAAAAACAAAAAATAAAAATAATGAAAAAATTATATTGGATTATAGGAATTTGTATAGCAATAGTATTTGGTGTAATTGCTTTTAAATTTTTTAAAGGTGAAGAACCAACAGAAGTAACCACTGAGAAAGCAGCTAAAAGAAGTATAATAGAAACCGTATCGGCAAATGGAAAAATTCAACCGGAAGCTGAATTAAAAATCACCTCTGACGTATCGGGAGAGGTTGTTGAAATGTATGTGAAAGAAGGAGAACAAGTAAAAAAAGGTCAATTATTATGTCGTATTAAAGCTGATATTTATGAAAGTGCTTTTGAAAGAGTTAATGCAACAGTAAACAGTACTAAAGCAAATTTAAAAACTGCCGTGGCTCAATTAGCACAAGCTCAAGCTAACTTAGTAAATGCCGAAGCATCATTTACTCGTAACAAAAAACTATTTGATCAAAATGTTATTTCACAACAAGAATTTGATGTTGTAAAAGCAACCTTTGAATCAGCAAAAGCCAATGTAGATGGCATTAAAGAAAGTATTAAAGCTTCTGATTATAATGTTAAAAGTGTAGAAGCCTCTTTAAAAGAAGCTAATTCTAATTTAGATAAAACATATATCTACGCGCCTGTTGATGGAACAGTATCTAAATTAAATGTAGAAAAAGGTGAACGCGTAGTTGGTGTGCAAGGCTTACAAGGAACCGAAATTTTACGTTTAGCTAACTTAAATGAAATGGAAGCAAGTGTAGAAGTAAATGAAAATGATATAATTCGAATTCATAAAAACGATACTGCAATTATTGAAATAGATGCTTATATAGGAAAAAAATTCAGAGGAATTGTAACGGAAGTTGCAAACTCAGCCAACACAACTGGGATTTCTATTGATCAGGTAACAAACTTTGTGGTAAAAATAAGAGTGTTAAGAGAATCATATATTGATTTGGTAACAGATGAAAATCCTGCTCCATTTAGACCAGGAATGAGTGCTAGTGTAGAAATACAAACTATGCGAGCAGCCAATATCATTACTGTGCCAATACAAGGTGTTACTACGCGAAGTTCTGACACAACGAACATAAATAAAAAATTTGAAGAAGATGATAATCAGGAAACTGTTGTGAAAGATGAAAAAGAAGAAAAAATAAACAGCAATAAAAAGGAAGAAGAAATAAAAGAATGTGTATTTTTAAATAGAGATGGAGTTTCTAAAATTGTTTATGTAACTACTGGTATTCAGGATAATGATTACATTGAAATTAAAAGTGGAATAAATGTTGGTGATGAAATTATTTCTGGCCCATACGGTGCTGTTTCTAAATCATTAAAAAATGGAAAAAAAATAAAAGTTGTAGACAAAGATCAATTATTTTCTGAGAAAAAATAAAGAGTTGGCTTATTTATTACATATAGAAAGTTCATCGACCGTTTGTTCAGTTGCAATTTCAAACGATGACAAACTCATTGCAATTAAAGAATTAAACAATGGCTACACCCATGCTGAAAACCTCCATGTGTATATTGAACAGTTATTAAAAGAAGTATCATTACAAGCCAAAGATTTAAGTGCAATTTCTGTAAGTTCTGGTCCTGGCTCATATACTGGCTTACGAATTGGGTTTTCTGCCGCTAAAGGTTTAGCTTACGCTTTACAAATACCAATCATTACTGTAGATACATTAAAAGCCTTAAGCGCAATCGCTATTAACAAGGCAAATAAAGAAGCGTTTTATTGTCCTTTATTAGATGCCCGGCGTATGGAAGTATATACAGCCCTTTATGACAACAATTTAAACGAAACACTATCTGTAAGAGCGTTAGTTTTAAATGAAGAAAGTATCCAAGTTTTTAATCAAAATAAAAACATTTATTTTTTTGGTGATGGGATGCTAAAGGCAAAACACTTATTTCAAACATTACCAAATATTTATTTTATAGAGAACATAACCGCAAGTGCTTCATCAATGATTGGATTAGCTTTTCAAAAATACAAAGTACAAGATTTTGCTGATATAGCTTATGTAGAACCAAATTATTTAAAGGAATTTTTCTTTACCTCTGCTAAAAAATAGTATTATGGCTCAAAAAGTAGCATTCGTTATTAATCCAAATGCGGGTGTAAAAAAGAAAATTAATATCATTGAGTTTATTAAAACTCATTTTCCCCAACACCTTGATTATGATTTTATTGTTTGGAAAAACAAAGATGATTTCGAATCAGTAAAACAGCAAATACTTATTGGTAATTATACGATTGTTGTTGCTTGTGGTGGCGACGGTACCGTAAATCAAGTAGCCTCTGTTATTGTTCATACAGAAATGGCTTTAGGTATATTTCCTTTAGGATCAGGTAATGGTTTAGCAAGAAGCAATAGAATTCCGTTAGACCTAAAAAAAGCTTTACACATTATTGAAAAAGGAAATATCAAAAAAATTGATGGGGCATTAATAAATGATTACCCGTTTTTTTGCACTTCTGGTGTTGGTTTTGATGCACACATTGCTAACGAATTTGCAACAAGCACTAAACGAGGATTTGTAACTTATTTTAATACTACAGTAAAAGAGTTTTTTGGTTATTCACCAAACAATTACAAGATAACTGTTGACGGAAGAACCATAGAAACCAAAGCATTTTTAATTACAGTTGCCAATGCAGGACATTGGGGAAATGATGTTTACTTTGCTCCAGAAGCATATTTAAACGACGGTATTTTAAATGTGAGTATTTTAAAACCGTTTTCAAATTTTGCTTTACCAATGATTGGAATCAAATTGTTTTCCAAAAAAATACATACCTCCATAAAACTTATTTCTGAAAAAGGAAAACAAATTGAAATTGAATTTACCGGAGAATTGCCAGTTCATTTTGACGGAGAACCTGTTTTGATAAAAGATAAATTATCAATTAGAGTATTACCTCTAGCATTACGTATAATGTGTTAGTTTTTTTTTACAAAAAACTTATATGACTCTAATAGAATTAGAATTTTACGGTTATTTACTTTTTAAACTATTAACCCACTTAAAATTTAATCAACTCTTCGTATAATTCTTTTACGGGCAACCCCATAACGTTATAAAAACTCCCTTCAATTTTATCAATTCCAATATAACCTAACCAATCTTGCACACCATAACCTCCGGCTTTATCATAGGGAGTATAATTAATTAAGTAATATTCTATCTCTTCTGGTTTTAGCTTTTTAAAATAAACTTTACTTACATCATAAAATGTAGTTTGCTTATTGCCACTTTTTAAACAAACACCCGTAAATACTTCATGCATTTTACCACTCAATGCTTCTAGCATTTTTTTTCCTTCAACAAAATTAGCAGGCTTATTAAATACCTTTCCTTCACACCAAACAATAGTATCTGCTGTAATTAATATTTCAGTATCTTTTAAATCATCTTCATAAGCATCGGCTTTTTTCTCAGCTAAATAAAGCGGGATTTCCTCAGCTAATAAGTCAATTGGAAATGATTCGTCTACATTAATTGGTTTGTTTAAAAATGTAAATCCCAAACTTTTTAATAATTCCTGACGGCGAGGTGAGTTTGATCCTAAAATAATTTGGTACGGAAATGCTTTAAGATGTTGTTCAATGCTATTCATATAGGTTTATTTGTTTTTCTTTTTGGTTATATGATTGGTCATGTTTTTTGATTTGAATAATTGGGTAACTATTCATAAATGTATTTAATAATAAAAGTAAATCCTATTCCAAAGAGCATGGTAAATTTAAGTAATAAGCTCGCTAGTTTAAAATCTTTGCTACTTGTAGCTTTAATAATATGTATTAAGAGAATAATAAGCGGAACTATAACTAATCCTAAAATATAATATACAGCAACGTTATGTTGGTCTTTATAAAATTTAAAACAGGCTAACAGAAGTAAACCAATTGTAATAATAATTGTAAAAAAAGTAACTACTTTACTGGTAATCATACCCCAAACAATTGGCATCGTTTTACCACCAGTTTGAATATCACCTTTGTAATCTTCCATGTCTTTAATGACTTCGCGAGCAAAAGATGTTAAAAATGCAAAAGCTGAATATCCTAAAACAATAATAAGTAAAGTATTTAAAAAGGAACCAAGTAACATTGAAATCATTGGATTAATACCACCAGATAAATAATAATCATAAACCATTGGCATTAAAGGAATTGTTGCAGTAAGCAACGATACAACAATATTACCAACTAATAACTGTTTTTTAAAATGTGTAGAATAAAACCAAAGTAATATTATACTAATAAGTTGAAATAACAATAATTTAAGATTATGACATTTTAAAGCTAAATATAAACCTAATATTAATCCAAGGATATTGAGGATAATGTGAAATATCATAGCCCAACGTCTTTTTATAACCACATCAATTACTACTGTTTTTGGGCGATTTATTTTATCAGTTTTCACATCAAAATAATCATTAATAATATAACCGGCAGCGGCAATAAGCAATGTGCTTAATAATGATATTGAAAATAAAACTGGAGTAAATTTCGAAAAATCATTTAGTGGTGCAAATACAAAATATTTAATGCAAATTTGTGTAACGGCAATAATAAAAAGATTCTCAATACGAATCAATTTTAAAAAGGCTATGAATGGATTTTTTAGCAAGTTGTATTTATAGAACAGAAAGTTAACAAATTTAATCCTAATATTGTAAATAATGATACCTGATTTATCAAAAAACTATTGGAATAACCTATATCTTAATAATGAATTTAAGTGGGATCTTGGTGCAATATCTTCGCCGTTAAAAACATATATTGAACAATTAAATAATAAAGATTTAAAAATTTTGATTCCCGGCGCAGGTAATTCTTACGAAGCTGAATTTTTGTATAGACAAGGGTTTAAAAATGTATTTGTTTTGGATTTTGCTGAAGAACCTTTGCAAAATATAAAAAAACGATTACCTGTTTTTCCTCAGGAACAACTTATTAAACAGGATTTTTTTGAACACAATGGACAATATGATTTAATTATTGAACAAACTTTTTTTTGTGCTATAAACCCGTCTTTAAGAAAGAAATATACTCAGCATATGAAGCAATTATTAAAGCCGGACGCTAAACTAGTTGGCTTATTATTTAATGATATCTTAAATACTGATAAACCTCCTTTTGGCGGTAATAAACAGGAATATCAAGCTTTGTTTGCTTCATTGTTTAGTATAAAAACTATGGAAACGGCTTATAATTCTGTCAAACCAAGAGAAAATCGCGAATTATTTGTGATATTTGAAAACAAAGTTTAAAATTTACTTTGAATTTTATTATCAGTAACTTTAATCATTAATTTATTGAATTTTTGCAAGCAGATAAACACATATTTGATGAAAAGCAATACATGGGTCACAACAGGCTCAGTATTATTTGGCGAACAGTAATTAGTTTATTTTGTTTTGTTGGTTATTACTGGAGTGAAAATCCAAAACCAATTCAGATAGCTATTTTTAGAATTGGTCATTATCCGGCATTAGATATTCCACATTCTGGTAAAATATTTTTTTTGTTAGGACTATTAATTTTATTGTTTTCTGCTATGCTTACTTTTATTTTACATACACATACACAAGTGTTTTCAAATTATATTTTGATTGATGGTTTTTGGACAGCTCGTAGAGTAAAAATAAATCTAGATACAATTACTACTATTAGAAAAAGCCGTTACAAAAAACATATTTTCAGAAGTGCTGTTTATAATCTTCATAGTAAAGGGATTATTCGTTTTTTTACAAGTGGAAATGAATTTGTTGAGCTAAAAGATAATACAGGTTTTATATATAGAATAGGAACACAAAAAGCTCCTGAATTATATCAGATTTTAAGAAAACAATTAAATAAAATACATCATTCGTAATTTTAAAAATTGTCAAACCACTGTCTTTGGCGTGGTATTTTTACATCGCTTAACATACTTGTTTTTAAATTAATAGTTAAACTGTAGCTTTTTCTAAAACCAAAAGGAACCCAATCTATTCGAGCTTCCCAACAACGTAAATCTCTGTATAAATTAATACTTGTGTAACTTAAATTTCTGTTTGTAAAATCATAACCACTCGTTACACCTAATTTCCAATATTTGGTTAAGGATACATCTCCACTAAAATTTAAAGCTTGTATTTCACGCAGTTTATTAAGTTCTTTAGTATAAGTAATATTATAATAGACATTTAAATTCCATGGTAATTTTTCTTGCGCCTGAGCCGTATTTGTATTGACTGCTCCTTTTTCTGCGCTATTAGTAAGGTCCGGTTTTTTTGCTTTTGAAACTAATGAATTAGAACTAAACGAAGCATTAATAGCAATATTTCCTGTTCTAAAATCAACTAAACGTCCATTGGTATTATATAAATAATTTCTTGTTCTATAAGAGCTTTCATAAGCAGTAAGTGTGTTAGTAAGGACGGCTGTATAGTAGGGGTCAAACGTTGATCCAAAAACTAAATCAAAATATTTCCAAATTTTCGTTCTTCCTGTCATGGATATGTTTGACATATTAAAGCTATCTGCAGCAAAATTGTATAACCCACTAAAGCTCAAATTTTGAATTATAGTTACTTTATTATAAACATAGCCGGTATCTGTTTTTTTACGAATCTTGGCCTCTAAATTGTTATTTAAGTTAACGCTTAAACTGTTTTGGGTTCCTTGCGCAGGTCCACTAAAAAGTGTGTTTTCAAAAATAGTGTATTTACTTTTTAATTTATTGGTTGTATCGCTTATTACATCTTTCCAAAATCCGTATTGTTCTTCACCAAAATCCGGACGGTAAGTATAAGCTATACTTGGTATTAATAGATGCCTGATTTGTTTGACGCGTTTTCCTTTAAAAATATAATCCATAAATAGTTTAGTACTCAAGGATGTATTGAAATTGGCATCGTATCCGGTTTTGAAATTTTTGTCGGTTGTTTTAACGATTGTATTGGTTGTTTCGTTCAGTTCCTTTCTAGTAGTTTTTGTATACATTACAGCACTTAAATTTAAAGCGGGTGTTAAGGTGAAATATTTTAAAAGCGTAATGTTTGTTGAAATTGGTAAGCTATGTCTAAATCCATATTTCAAACTATCCCCAACATTACCTTTAAATATGGAGGTATCAACTCCCGACAATGTATTACGCGCTTCCAATAAATAACTAATTCCTATTTTATCAATAGGATTTTGTTTAATTCTGCTTTCTTTTTTAAATGGATAAAAACGATTGACATTAAAGGTAACTTCCGGAAAAGAAATATTCATTAATTTAGTTTGTGTATTTTGATCGTGTCTGGCATTTACGCCTAATGTTCCAATTTTAAATGTTTTTGAAAAATTGATGTTGGATTGAAATGTATTAGTTAAGTATTGTCCTGTGTTTTGAGAATTAAATTTATTGTATTTAGATGTTCTAATATTAACATCACTGCCAAAACGAACAGTAGGATTATTTTTAAGATCCTGAACATGTCTCCAATTAATAGAAATATCCCGTTGTTTAGAATACAAGCTAGGAATTTCTTTTTCTCCATTCCTAAATTCAGAATAACCTAACGAAAGTGCTCCGTTAAATTTATAATTTACATTGTAATTATTTACAGTATTTAAACCCCAACTCCCATTACTATAAATATCTCCTCTGATAGTCATATCAGTTTGGTCGTTAATACCCCAATAAAAACCACCATCTTTTAAATAAAACCCAAGCGCTTCACTATTCCCGTAAAAAGGAATTAAAATTCCTGAGTGACGTTTTTTTGTATTTGGAAAATAGCCAAAAGGCAGCCCTAGCGGAGTAGGAACACCGCCAATTTCTAAATACATTGGTCCTGTAACAATCTTATCATCTGGAATAATTTTTGCTTTTTTTGCTTTAAAAATAGTTCGAGAATCTTCAAATTCGCAGGGAATACATTTTAGATTTTTCATGTACACAACATTATTACTGTCTTTTTTTACTTCGCTTCCTTGTAATAATAAATCTCCTTCTTTAGTTTTGATATCAAAAATTTTACCTTTTTTTGTTTTAAGATTGTATATCATTTTTCTACAAGCAATTTCTTGTTCACCGTCTTTAAAAAGAGGTGTCCCTGTATTTTTCCCTAAGCTATCTGTTTTTCCAAAGGCTGTAATGGTATTATTTGCATTATCAATTTCTATAAATTCAGCTTTAAGGTTCATGTCCTCATATTGCACAAAAGCGTCGCCGAACAAATAAATTTTTTGTCCTTTAGTTTCGTATCTTATCGAGTCTCTGGCATTATATATAATAGAATTTTGAAGTGGTTCAATATCTTTTTCATCATCTAGCGAATCAACCCTAACAACATTTGTGCTATCATCAGGCAATGGCATGACAGAAATTGGTTTGGTAATTGCAGAGTTATTTGGTAGTTCAGTTTTTTTTTGTTGGAGAATTGATTTGGATGATTTTGATTTCAGATCAGATTGAGCTAAAACATCAAAATCACTTATTAACAATAATAAGAGTAAAAAATATATATGTTTAACAGTATTGATAACTACTCTCGACTAAATTTACCTAAGCTTACAAAGCTAACAATTACTCGTTTAATTGTAGTTATTTTTAAAGTTATGATGACAAAAAAAAATATAATTTTCTATAAATTAATCCTTGTTCAGGCATTAGTTGTTATTGTTTTTTGCTCGTTTTACACTCGTAACGATGAACCAAAACGTAAAGTGCGTATTATTGTTATCGACCCTGGTCATGGGGGAAAAGACCCTGGTTGCAATGGAGTTTCCTGTAAAGAAAAAGAGGTGGCTTTGGCAGTTTCATTAAAATTAGGCAAGTTAATTGAAGAAAATATAAAAGATGTTAAAGTTATTTTTACCCGTAAAACAGATGTTTTTGTGGAATTAGAAGACCGAGCAAAGATTGCTAATGACAATAACGCCGATTTATTTATATCTATACATTGTAATGCTGCCGGTAAACCTGTAATGATAAAAGATAAAAAAACTGGTAAAATGCGAGCAAAAACCTTCAAAAATTCGAGAGGGAAAATTATAGTTGTAGAAACAGCAAATCCCGAGCCTTTTGGCTCAGAAACCTACGTAATGGGACTGAAAAATGAAGAAGGTAAAATGAAAGTTGCTCAACGCGAAAACTCAGCCATGTTATTAGAAGATAATTACGAAACTAAATATCAGGGTTTTGATCCAAATAGCGAAGAAAGTTATATTATTATGAGTAATTACACATCAAGTTATGTGATACAAAGTGCAGGATTAGCTATGAAAATACAAGAACAGTATTTGAAAAAAGCTGGCAGAGTTGATAAAGGTGTTCATCGGCAAAGTATTTGGGTTTTATGGAGAACTTCTATGCCAAGTGTACGTACTGAAATAGGTTATTTAACGAATCCTCAGGAAGAAAAGTTTTTGGGATCAGAGAAAGGTCAAAGCTATTTAGCAGCCTGTTTGTTTAGGGCATTTAGAAAATATAAAGATGAACAAGAAGGAATTAAAATTACCTATAAAGATGATATAGAAAACCAAGTTCCTTTACAAAATGAAAACTATAAAATAGCTAATGAAACAGAGGCTCTAAAAACAATTGAAAAAACAGAAAATGAAAAAGATATTGAAATAACTAAGAATGATGACAAAAGCGAAAAACTAAATGATAAAAACTCAAAAAATGAGGAAAGTTTAAAGGTTAAAGAAAAATTAGCAACTGAACAAAAAGCAAAAGAAGATGCATTAGTGATAAAAGCGAAGACTGATTCATTAGCAAATGCACAAAGTAAGCAAGCTAAAAATGAGGAGTTAGAAAGAAAATATAGACAATTTATTGCTTTAGCAGATGTAAACCATAAAAATAAAAACTACCAAGAAGCATTTGTTTTATACCAAAAAGCAAACACAATTAAAGGTAAAAATGATGCTTATGCCTCTCAAAAAATAAAGGAGATTGAATTGCTTCTTAAATCAACAAACACAGCTACAACTATTGTTATTGCACAAGTAACCTCAACAAACAGTGTAGTTACAAACACAACAACATCACCTATTTTATTTAAGGTTCAATTTGCAAGTAATGATAAAGAAGTAGATGCAAAAGTAAAATATGCTAATGTATCAGATGTGTCTTTTTATAAAGCCGGATTACTATTTAAATATACATCTGGTAATTACAATTCAATGGATGAAGCAATGAAACAACAAACAAAATTAAGAGAGTTGGGCTATAAAGATTGTTTTATAGTGGCTTTTAATAATGGTATTCGTATGGATTTAAGCGAAGCTAAGAAGTTAACCGAAACTAAATAGTCTTTATTACCGAAGGTTTATTTCATAAATTAGACTATATTTTTTTACAAACAGAAAAAAACTAATTCTTATGAAGCCATTTATCAATTTGAAAAACCAATAAAGAAGAGCCTACCCCTAAAACCATTCCTCCTAATACATCGCTCGGAAAATGGGCGCCCAAACGCATTCGAGAATAACCAACTGCACAGGCATAAGCATAAGAAGGAACTGACACATACCATTTTTTAGTTGATAAAGAAAGGGCCGTTGCCGTTGCAAAAGCAGACGATGTATGACCAGATGGAAACGAATATTTACTGGCATTCGTTCGTGTTACAATATCATTTGGATATTGTTCAAAAGGGCGTGGGCGATTAATGCCATACTTTAAACCAGTTGTTAATACTACATTTAACCCAATGGCTATTCCGGTTTTTAATCCATTGCGAATCATCACCTTATCCTTATTTACAAAACCTGATAATAGCAATGAAGCAGGAGAAATTACCATTGAAGGATAAACAGATGAGGAAGTAATACGCATGCTTATATCCAAATTAGGATATTCATTTTTATTAATGGCTCTCAACATTGTAAAATCGAACGATTGAGAGTGGAGTACAAAGTTTGAAAATAGTATGAATACAAGCAGTTTTTTCAATATAAAAAATTAATTATAGCGTAAATTATTGGTAGCACAATTAAAAATAAAATATAGGTAAACATAATAGCTATTTTCTCTAAAGTTTTAACATCATTAATAAATGGTGTTTTTAAAACGCTGGTAACATGCTGTATGATGCCGCCTTCTAGTAAACTATATTTTTGAACACCGGCCTCAACACCCGGATAGCGCTTATTAAAAGAAAGGAGAACGCAATCTCTGATAGTCCAGTAATCTTTATCAGGTAAATCGACGTAATCGGAAGTATAATTTATGTGTTCCTGCGCTAAATAATCTCTTATTTTTTGATTTTTAATTTCCATTATTAAATCAAATACCATAGATATAGGAATAATTAAAAAGATGATGCTTTTAGTTATAATGGCTAAAACTGCTAATACAATAATGGATAGAATTGTAAAAATGACTCTGATAGTATGATTGTGATTAATAAATAACGTTTCTAATAATCTACCGCCATCAAGCGGCATAAAAGGCAATAAGTTAAATAAGTTAAGCACAAAAAAGATGTTGCCTAACATTTCTAATCGTTCATTAGGATAAAAAATGGTACTCATTAGTAAACAAAAACCAATAACAATGCCTGGCAATGGTCCGGCTAAAATTACGATGCTCATTTGCCGCTGCGAAATAATTGATTTTTTACCTGTAACATAAGCGCCCAGCATGGGCAGTACAAATAATTTAACATTACTATAATTAAAAGCTTTCATAGCAAAAAAATGTCCCATTTCATGAATCATTAATACAACCAATACAGCAGCTATATAAATTAAATCTTTATCAAAAATCAGGTAAAAGAAAAAAGCATATATAGCCAAACTTATCATTGATTTACGAACCCAGTTTTTTTTATCCTGCTCTAAAATAGGTTTTGGAAGAATTGCAATGTATTGCTGATTTTCATGATCAGTTGATTCGAATTCGTTATTGTTATTTTGTTCGGTATTTTCCACTATGCTAAAATAAAATTTTGTAAATTATAAATTAAAAAGCCGCCAATGTAACCAACAAATGCCAACCATGAAATGTTTTTAAAATACCAACTAAAACTAATGTTTTCTAACCCCATCACTGCTACTCCAGCAGCACTTCCAATAATTAAACAACTACCACCGGTTCCAGTGCAATAAGCGATCATTTCCCAAAAATGATCATCCGTTGGAAAATCATACATTCCCATAGTGGCAGCTAATAAAGGCACATTATCTACTACAGCAGAAAGTAAGCCAATAATTCCCGAAATGATCTTTAAATTACCAATGCTATTATTTAATAAGGTGGCTGTATTTTGCAATACATGAATTTCTTGAAGGCAAGCAACGGCTAATAAAATCCCAAGAAAAAATAAAACACTCGGTACATCTGTTTTAGTAATAGCATTTACTACCGAAAACTTCCCTTTTTCAAAACTATCTTTTCGTTTATGAATTAATTCGGTTACCACCCACATGACTCCTAAACCAAACAATATTCCCATATAAGGAGGAAGGTGAGTAATTGTTTTAAAAATAGGAACAAATAACAAACACCCTAATCCTAAACCAAAAATCAAATTTTTATCAAAGGAAGATATGTTATTTTCCTGTTTCACTAATTCTACAGCAGTAATATGACCTTTTATTTTAAACATACTTAATGATAAAGGCAATGCCATACAAACCAAACTTGGTAAAAATAAATGAGTAATGATTGTTATGGGAGTCAATTTGTTAGCTACCCAAAGCATAGTGGTTGTTACATCTCCAATAGGACTAAAACATCCTCCGGCATTTGCCGAAATAATAACTAATCCTAAAAAATAATAACGATCTGTTTTTTCGGGAATTATTTTTTTTACTACTGTTGCCATTACAATTGCTGTGGTCAAATTATCTAACACAGCCGACAATAGAAAGGCAATAACTGATATAATAATTAATAAATAGCGCTTATTAGTAGTATATATTTTTTCGATAATGATATCAAATCCATCGTGAGCATCAATTAATTCTACAATAGTCATAGCTCCTAATAAAAAGAAAAGTATTTCAGAAATCTCTGCCAAATGATGGCTTAAACCTCCTATAAAATGAGTATCGGTTGAATTAAGTGCATAAACTGACCAACATAATACTCCTAATAAAAGAGCAGTTCCTGCTTTATTTATATGAAAGCTATGCTCTAGTGCTATAATTAAATAGCCGGTAATAAAGAGTATGAATATTAATAAAACCATTTTTTTGGTAAAGATAACGGATTATATGTTTTTAAATTAAAATATCTATATATTTGAATTGTAAAGTATTAATCATTAATAAATAAATTAAAATATGTCAGTTTGGAGAGTAAAACCTGTATCGGCTTTTGAAGCTGATATGAAAAAAAATGATTTGAAGCGTGTATTAACTAAATGGGGCTTAACCTCATTAGGAATAGGAGCTATTATTGGAGGCGGAATTTTTACATTAACTGGTATTGCAGCACATGATTATGCAGGACCAGCATTAGCCTTAGCATTTGTTATTGCTGGTATAGGATGTTTATTTGCTTCGTTATGTTATGCCGAGTTTGCGTCCGTTTTGCCGGTTGAAGGTTCTGCTTACGCTTATGCTTATGGCACAGTTGGAGAATTATTTGCTTGGTTTATTGGTTGGAATTTAATTTTGGAATATATGATGGGAGCTACTACTGTTGCTGTAGCATGGAGCGGTTATTTTGTAAAACTATTGCATTTATTTGGAATAGAATTTCCCATTTGGTTATGTAACGATATGGCTACGGCTACCGAAAAATCTGCTGAATTAGGAATAGCAGCGCCAAGTTTTGCGTTTAATTTACCAGCTTTCTTAATCACTTGGGTTGTAACAGCTATTTTAGTAAAAGGAATTAAAGAAGCTGCAAAAACTAATAACATTATTGTAGTTGTAAAAATAGCGGTTGTGTTATTTGTAATTATTGTAGGTGCGTTTTATGTTAACACTGATAATTGGACACCATTTATTCCTGCTGAAGAGCCCATTAAAGACACTTTAGGAAATTTGACTGGCGGTGTAAAATTTGGTTTTGGTGGCGTATTAACTGCTGCAACAATTGTATTCTTTGCTTACATTGGTTTTGATGCTGTTTCTACTCAAGCTGGTGAGGCCATTAATCCTAAAAAAGATGTGCCGTTTGCAATTATAGCTTCCTTAATTATTTGCACGGTTTTATATATTTTAGTTTCTCTAGTGTTAACAGGGATGGTAAAATATGATCAATTAGACAAAGCGGCTCCTGTAGCTTCGGCATTTTCAGGAATTGGAATTAACTGGGCTGTATTTATTATTACTATTGCTGCAACAGCTGGTTTAACATCAGTAATGCTAGTAATGATGTTAGGTCAAACTCGTATTTTTTTAGGAATGGCTAAAGATGGTTTAATGCCAGCATTCTTTAAAGTATTACATCCAGTATTTAAAACTCCATACAAAAGCACTATTTTGGTTGGAGGATTAATTTCATTAGTAGCAGCATTTACTCCAATTGATAAAGTAAGTGAAATGTGTAGTATGGGAACTTTACTAGCATTTGCTATGGTGTGCGTTGCAGTAATGATTTTACGATACAAAAAACCAGAATTAGAAAGACCATACAAAACGCCAGCAGTTTATCTTGTAGGTTCTTTAGGTGTTGCCTTCAATATCTTTTTAATGACGCAAGTAAGAGCTGCTACTTGGAATTTCTTTATGATTTGGGGTGTTTTAGGAGTTATTGTTTACTTCCTATATGGTAAACGTAACAGTAATTTAGAAAAACAAGGAATCGAATAAGGTTGTTGTCACATTAAGTAAAAAAATACAAATGAAAAAATCCCTGAACTTATTTGACACCACGCTTTTAGTAGCTGGATCTATGATAGGTTCAGGGATTTTTATTGTGAGTGCTGATATTGCCCGCGTAGTTGGTTCGGCCGGATGGCTTTTAGTAGTTTGGATTTTATCAGGAGTCATTACTTTATTTGCAGCTTTAAGTTATGGCGAACTGGCTGGAATGATGCCACAAGCAGGCGGACAATTTGTGTATATTAAAAAAGCCTTTGGCGATTTAACTGCATTTGTTTATGGTTGGACAGTTTTCTTAGTTATACAAACCGGTGTTATTGCAGCAGTGGCTGTTGCTTTTGCAAAGTTTACAGGAGTGTTTATTCCGTTTTTCGAAGAAGGTAACGTTGTATTTCAAATTATCAATTTAAAAATCACGAGTGCTCAATTATTGGCTATTTCAATTATTGCTTTATTAACGTTTTTAAATACAAGGGGTATAGAAAATGGAAAAGCTATTCAGCGTATTTTTACCTCAGCTAAATTAATTGCCTTATTCGCGCTAATAATAGTTGGTATTTATTTTGGATTTCATAAAGGTGTTTTTGCAAATAATATGGCCCATGCCTGGGATGCAAAACAATTAAACACAGACAATATCAGTTTTACGTCAGTATCCGGTATGTCGTTAGCAACAGCTTTAGGTTTAGCCATGATTGGCTCGTTGTTTAGCAGTGATGCTTGGAACAACGTCACTTTTATTGCAGGCGAAGTTGAAAAACCACAACGTAATATCCCATTAGGTTTATTTTTTGGAGTAAGTATAGTAACATTAATTTATGTTATGGCTAATGTAGCTTATTTATGCTTGCTGCCTGTTGATGGTTTAAAAGATAGTGCCACTGTTGTTGAGCAAGGTATTATGTTTGCGCAAAAAGATAGGGTTGGAACAGCAGCTTTATTTGTAGTTTTTGGCGATTTAGCAAAATATTTAATGGCGGCTTTAATTATGGTGTCAACATTTGGTTGTAATAACGGATTAATATTAGCAGGTTCACGACTATTTTCATCAATGGCAAATGACGGTTTGTTTTTTAAGAAAGCCGCAAAATTAAATAAATTTAATGTACCTTCTAATGCTATGATATTTCAAGCAATCTGGGCTTCTTTGTTATGTTTAAGCGGTTCTTATGGCGATTTATTAGATTATTGTACGTTCTCCTCTTTAATATTTTACATCATCACCATTGCCGGTTTATTTGTTTTACGTAAAAAAATGCCTGATGCAGAACGTCCTTATAAAGCCTTTGGATACCCTGTAATTCCTGCTTTATATATTGTTTTAACTACTCTTATTTGCATAGACTTATTAGTTTATAAAACCTTTAATTGTGGCATGGGATTATTAATTATTGCTTTAGGGGTTCCGGTTTACTTTATGTTTAAGCGCTCTAAAAATGCCAGTGAATAAAATAAAATCCTTTTTGTTTCATTTTTTTCATTTTAATAAGCAGGAACGAAATGGTGTTTTTGTTTTATGTGTCATCATTTGTTTATTGTTTGGTCTTCGCTTATTGATACCATTCATTACTAGAGATTCTAATAACGTACAATTAATTTCAATTAACGTTAATTCATCTCCTAATACTATATTTGAAACAGATAAAGGAGACAATTTTTCTAAAGAAAGTAATTCTTATCGAAAAACAGCAAACCAAAAATTTGTATTTAATCCAAATACAGTTACAGAAGAAGATGCTCAAAAACTAGGTTTTACCAAAAAACTAAGTGCTACATTAATCAAATTTAGAAATAAAGGAGGTCAGTTTTTTAAACCTGAAGATTTAAAAAAGCTATATGGTTTATCTCCTAAATTATATAATGAATTAGAAAACTATATCTTAATTCCTAATACAAAAAAAGAATTTAAGCGAGATTCTGTTTTTACAAAAACCTCACGTACTTATGAAAAGAAAACGTACACAAAAGTTTTAGTAGAAATTAATTCGGCGGATAGCCTATCTATTGTTTTTTTAAAAGGTATTGGTCCAGGTTTAACCAAACGAATTATTAAATACCGAACTATGCTAGGTGGTTTTCATGACATTAATCAATTAAAGGAAGTTTATGGCATGACTGACAGTTTATTTTTAGTGCTATCTTCTCAGATTAAATTAAATCCTAATACCGTAAACAAAATCCCTATAAATGCAATTGATTTTAATTCGTTAAGGAAACATCCGTATTTTAATTTTCAGATAGCTCAAGCTATCATTAATTATCGCTCAAAACATGGTAAATTAAATGAAGAGGACTTTAAAGGGTTAAATTTATTCAGTGATGAAAAGTTGAGATTGATTTTACCTTATTTGAGTTATTAGAACTTATATTTATTGAATAGACAATATCTCAACTTAAATCTTTTTTTATGGACAAATAATATCCATTTAGTTAATTATTATAAAACCCTAAGGCATTCTTAGCGGCAATCCATGCTGTACTCCAAGCATTCTGAAAATTAAATCCACCTGTAATGCCATCAATATTTAAAACTTCTCCACAAAAATACAAATGCGGAACCAATTTACTTTCCATAGTTTTAAAATTGACCTCTTTTAAATTAATACCACCCGATGTTACAAACTCTTCTTTAAAGGTTGTTTTACCATGCATCAGATAAACATCATTGTAAAGTACTTGTACTAATTTATTTAATTGTTTTTTACCCAATTCAATCCAGGTTTTTGATAAACTAATATCTGCTCGCAAAATCAAATACTCCCATAATCTTTTAGGAATATCAAACAAAGGTGTATTCATTAGCATCGCTTTGGAACCCAAGTTTAAACTCAACTCTTGCTTCAATTCTTCCTCATTTAAAGTCCCTGACCAGTTCACAGAAATATTAGTTTGATAATTTAATTTATGAAAATCATAAGCTGCAAAAGCGGAAAGTTTCAAAACTGCTGGACCACTTAAACCCCAATGTGTAATTAAAACTGGGCCAGTATACTGATGCTTTGTTCCTATAACTTTAACCGTTCCGTTTTTAACACTTAAACCCATTAACTCTTTAATATGACTTTGGGGTAAATTCAGCGTAAATAAACTCGGAATTAGTTCGTCAATGGTATGACCACATTCTTTTAAAAAAGCATAATTTTTTAATTGATTATGTCCGCCAATACTACATATAACTGAATTGGCTAAATAGCTTTGTTTTACCGTTTTTACTTGTAATAAACCTTCTATGTTTTTTTTTATGGATTCAACTTCCTCATTCAAATTAACCTCAATATTATATTTTTGAGCTTCCGTTAAAAAACAATTAATAATTGTTTCGCTCGAATTACTTTCCGGAAACATTCTTCCATCCTGCTCTACTTTTAATTTCACTCCTCTTTTTAAAAACCATTCAATCGTATCTTGAACTGAAAACTGAGAAAAAACCTGACGCAATTCTTTTTCGCCACGAGGATAATTTTTGATTAATTCCCCGTTCTCAAAACAATGGTTGGTTACATTACAACGTCCACCACCCGAAACTTTAACTTTAGATAAAATCTTATTAGATTTTTCTAAAATAATAATTCTCGCCTCCGGAAAATTAACTGCAGTATTAATCGCAGCAAAAAAACCGGATGCACCACCACCAATTACAACTATAATTTCCTTGTTTTTCAAACTAAGTGTAAACATAATAAAGTTTTGGTTTAAATATTTAATATCAGAAAATACTTATTAGGCAATAATTATTAAAATACATTAACCCTAATTTTTAAATTAAATATATTATGAATAGCAATCCTGTATGATTTCTTTTTAGTAAGTTT
>JBILOV010000125.1:0-6953 GCA_044374335.1 Bacteroidia bacterium
TTTTGAATAGCAGACAATACTGAATATTGCTCCAACTCATCTTGTAATTCTAATTTTTGTTTCAACCTATTTTCAAACGATGAAAAATAATCAAATGGTAAATCAAAAGAATTCTTATCGATATTAACTAATGGCAAGTCTTGGTCATCATTTAAATTATAGTCTTTGTTTCCCATCTATTTTTTTGACTCGTTTTTATTATAAAAGTTTAATTCGATGTTAAAAATTCTTCTATTTTCTTGGCAGCAATATGATAAGATGCTTTTAATGCTCCTACTGATGTTTCTAATATTTTTGACATTTGCTCATAAGGCATTTCTTCATAATATCGCAAATTAAAAACAATACGTTGCTTTTCTGGTAATGTTAAAATAGCTTTTTGAAGTTTTAATTGAATCTCGTCTCCAGTAAAAAAATTATCACTTTCTAGTGATTTTGATAATTGATATTCAATTGGATGAATAGAAGTGGTATTTGCTCTTGCTTTTTGTTTTAAAAATGTGAGCGATTCGTTAGTTGCAATGCGGTATAACCAAGTAAATAGCTGCGATTCTTCTTTAAATCCGGCTAAACCTTTCCAAACTTTAATAAAGGTGTTTTGCAGCACATCATCTGTATCATCATGACTAATAACAATTTTACGAATATGCCAATATAATTTTTGCTGATACTTTTGAATAAGATAATGCAGCGCCATATTTCGCGATGTTTCCTCTCTGTAATAGGCTAATATTTCATCATCGGAGTAATGTTGCATAATTCATTCTTTGACATTAAGATAACAAAAAGGTTTAATGTATGCATAAGATTTTTTTAAAAATTAATAAATTGAAATTTGAACCTTGTATTGTGTTTTAAACGTATTTATACATACCAAAAAAATGGTGTAAACATAAGCTCCAAAATAGTAAAATTATAAACGGAAAAGATTAATTGATGTTTGAGAAAAAATTATCCTGCTAATCAATGGTACACTTATAATAAAGATATAATTTGTTGTTTAAGATTTTTAATTAATTTAGTTTAAAATAAAACAAATAATTACTAGATAGGATTTATTTAATGGTAAAGAAAAGTATAATATCTCTGAAGCTGATAAATTCTGCTGCTTTTACTGTGCAAGATGAACTATTTAAAGTTGGGCTTTGGTTTGAAGGAAGTAAGCTTGCAGATACAGAGATATACTGGTGTGCTTTATCTCCACTTTCTCTAAGTGATGCTGATGGATTTTTTACACATTGTGTTTCACCAGTGCAAAAAATACTTGGCTTTGAACAAGGGCATATTTATATACCAAGTTTTGTGCTATCGAAAAAAATTTGGAAAAAAAGAGGTTCCATAAGAGATGTTATTAGACATGAATATGCTCATAGTATAGCTCATTATTACCCAAAATTGATTTCAAAATCAGACTTTAAAAATACATTTGGAGATGAGTATTATACTTATGAACCTATTAAAATGGAGAAGAAAGCCTTTATTAGTAAATATGCCAGAATTATGCCAATGGAAGATTTTGCTGAAACATTTATGGTATATGTTAGGAGAAAAGGGATTATGCCCTCAACCATTAAAAACAAACAACTCATAAAAAAATGGCAATATATAAGTAGCTTGATAAATTTAATAAACAAATGATTTAAAAATTATTAGCAAACATCACACCACTGCAAATAGGTGCACGGATTTCGCACGGTAAAAGTCCTTTTTAGGCTAAAAAATCTTTTTTAATAAAGTTTAAAAAACAAAAAAGCCACCCGACATTGGTGGCTTTGTGCTCCCTCTCCTGGGCTCGAACCAGGGACCCCATGATTAACAGTCATGTGCTCTAACCAGCTGAGCTAAGAGGGAATCTTTTCCTTTAATTAGGAGGGCAAATTTAATATCTATTTTGTAAATAAACAATATATTTGTGTAAATATTTTAATCTTTTTTTATATGAGTCTTTTAGTTGTAGGTACAGTAGCTTTTGATGCTATTGAAACACCTTTCGGGAAAACCGATAAAATTGTTGGCGGAGCGGCTAGTTACATAGCTCTTGCATCTTCTTATTTTACAAAAGAAATTAATTTGGTGTCAGTTGTTGGCGATGATTTTCCTCAAGACTTTATGAATACGTTAAAAGGTCAGGGAGTAAACTTAGATGGTTTACAAATAAAACAAGGTGAAAAGTCGTTTTTTTGGAGCGGTAGATACCATAACGATATGAATTCTCGCGATACTTTAGATACTCAGCTTAATGTTTTAGCAGATTTTGACCCAATTGTACCTGAAGCATATAAAAACTGTGATTTTTTAATGTTAGGAAACTTAATGCCAATTGTGCAACAAAAAGTATTAGCGCAGTTACCTAAACGTCCAAAATTAATAGTATTAGATACCATGAACTTTTGGATGGATATTGCATTACCCGAATTGTTAGAAACAATAAAAGGTATTGATGTTTTAACTATTAATGATTCTGAAGCGCGCCAATTATCTGGCGAGTATTCATTAGTTAAGGCTGCTCAAAAAATATTAACTATGGGGCCAAAAGTATTGGTTATTAAAAAAGGAGAACATGGTGCTTTATTATTTAATAAAGAAGAGGTGTTTTTTGCGCCGGCATTGCCATTAGAAGATGTATTTGATCCAACAGGAGCTGGCGATAGTTTTGCCGGTGGTTTTATTGGTTATTTGGCTAAAACAAAAGATATTAGTTTCGAAAATATGAAACGTGCTATTATTTTTGGTTCGGCAATGGCTAGTTTCACTGTTGAAAAATTTGGAACAGAGCGTTTAATTGGTTTATCTCAAGAAGATGTATCTAACAGAGTTCAGGAGTTTGTTGACTTGGTTCAATTTGATATTTCTTTAGTATAATTATTTTTATTTTTTAATGAAGCCATTGGTTAATAAGCCGATGGCTTTTTATTTTAGATAAATCGCAATTTATAAATTATCTTAGCGTTAAATAATAGCATTTTGAAGTTTAGTATTATTATAGCGGTATGCGTTGTGTTAGGTTGTTCGTTTGTATTTCAAACATCCAATCCTACTATACGTATTAAATTTGCTGAACAAAAATCGCATATTGATATCGATGGTTTTGGAAATATTTATATTATTACCGATAATGAAATTGTAAAGTATAATTCCGCTGGCATATTACAAAAAAAATTTAGCACCAAACGCTATGGTAAAATAGATTTTGTAGATGCTACCAATCCTTTAAAGATTTTAGTGTATTACAAAGATTTTCAGCAACTATTATTTTTGGATAATCAATTAACTGAATCTAGTGCCATGATTTCTATTGAAAAGCTTGGTTATGAGCAAACAAGTTTGGTATGTTCATCATCTAATAATAGCTTTTGGATTTATGACAAGCAAAATAATGAATTGTCGCGTTTTGATTCGGAGCTTAAATCTTTGGTAAAAACAGGAAATTTGAAACGGATTTTAGATGTTGATATCAAGCCAAATTTTATGCAGGAGCATAACAATTATGTTTATGTCAACTGCCCTAATGAGGGTATTTTAGTATTTGATATTTATGGAACTTTTTATAAAACTATTCCTTTAAAAAAATTAAAAGAATTTAATATAGTTAATGGCGATGTTTTTTATTATGAAAATAAGCAATTAAAACAATATCAATCAAAAACTTTTAATACTATTGAAAAGCAGTTTCCCGATACATTAATTAAAACGGTGTATTGGCAAAATAACCGATTTTACAAGGTTTATCAAGACTCTTTAGTGGTTGATTAATTTGTAAATAGTTATTTAAAAACAATTTAATGTGTTACGCAAAAAATAAGCTGTCAGTAAAGTATTGGCAGTTTTATTTTTTTGTTGAATCAACCACGGTTGTAGTTGCTGTTCCCGGAATTGCTACTTCAGCCATAGCGGCATCAATTACATTGCCAATAGAATCAGATATGCGCTTAGCGTTTTTATGCATTTTAACTCTGTCCTCAGCGGCAGGTTTACATTTATTAAATGATAAAGTTAAAAGTGTAGCCGCTATAATAATGTATGCTTTTTTCATAGTCAAATATAAAATTAATATTTGAAATGTAAATATGAAATGCTTTTGAAAAAATAGTTGAATTAAAACGTATTTTTTTAATTGCTAAAGATGTTATCAAAAAACAAAAAGCCCACGCATCAACGATACGTGGACTTTTCCTAACTAAACACAAATTCTTAGTGATCAGCGTGAGCTGGAGCAGCAGTTTCAGTAGTTGCAGCAGCAGTAGTATCTACAGCAGTAGCTTCAGTCATTGCACCTTCTACACTAGCAGCTACAGCAGCAGCAATAGAATCAGCAGTTAATTTTGCTTGCTCTTCCATTTTTGCTTTTTCTTCAGCTGAAGGTCCACAAGATACAACAGTTGTAGCCATGATAGCTACTGCGATAATTGAAAATAATTTTGTCATTTTTTTAATTTTTAAATTGGTTTGTTTTTGTTATTTGTCTATTTATCCCAAAAACATAAATTAGTAACCCAAAAAATTAAATAAAATTTAAAAATAAAATTAAGTAACTGATTTTCAATATTTTAAATTTATAAAAGTATTGGTTACCCTTCTAGAAATAAATTGAAATATGGAGATTTGCTACTTTAAAATTACTTAAAGTCATCATAAGTTGACGAATAAAATCCAGTATGATGTTAGCATTAGAATTATTTTCCAATAAATTCAGTAACAACCTTTTCAGCTTTTATTAAAGCATCTTCTAATATTTCATTGAGGATAAAAATATCGAATAAATCGGCTGTTTTTATTTCTTTTTCGGCTTTTTCTACCCTTCTAGCAATACTTTCGGGGCTATCTGTACTTCTCGAATTTAATCGTTCTTCCAATATTTTAATACTTGGAGGCATTACAAAAATGGCTAGTGCTTTTTCTCCAAATATTTTTTTAAGATTCAATCCACCTTCTACATCAATATCAAAAATGACATGTTTGCCTTGCGACCAAATACGATCAACTTCGCTGCGTAAAGTACCATAATGCGTCCCAGCATAAACCTCTTCCCATTCTAAGAACTCCTTATTTTCAATTTTTTGTTTAAACTCCTCAACACTTAAATAGTGGTAATCTTTACCATTTTCCTCTACACCACGTCGAGGGCGACTAGTAGCAGAAATGGAGAATTCTAATTTATGAGGAAAAGTTTTTAATAAGTGTCTTACAATAGTTGTTTTCCCGGAGCCAGATGGCGCAGAAAATATAATAAGTTTACCGTTTTCCATAAACAAAGATAAGAGTTTTTGTTATAATAGATAGAGTAATACCGAAAATGCAACAAATCAAAAAACGATTACAATATAAGTCTGTTAAATTTTATGGGAGTAAATTAATACTCGTTAATAGTAATTTATATAAACATAAAACATGGTTTAAATTTATGTTTTAATAACTATAAAGTATTTTTTGAATAAAATGAAGCAAATTTTTCTGAGGTAGTGCTACTATCTCAAAATATTTAACAATTTTGCATTCAAAACACACACAACATAATTATTAGATTATTTATAATAGGCTCTAATAAATAAAACATACATTTTACTTATATTTACTCTCCTAAATTATATTTTTTGATACCTAAAATTACCGTTGATAAAATTATTGATACTGCCCGGGTTGAGGACGTTATTGGTGACTTTATTACCCTAAAAAAACGAGGAGCTAATTTATTAGGACTGTGCCCTTTTCATGGCGAAAAATCACCTTCATTTACTGTTTCTCCAGCTAAAGGTATCTATAAATGTTTTGGGTGTGGTAAATCAGGAACAGCCGTTAATTTTATTATGGATCATGATAGTTTAACCTATCCTGAGGCTTTAAAATATTTAGCAAATAAATATGGTATTGAAGTAATAGAGAAGGAAGTTAGTGTAGAAGAAAAAGCACAACAAAACGAGAAGGAAAGTTTGTACATTGTAATGCAATACGCACAAAAATATTACTCGGATTTGTTGTTAAATGATGACATGGGGCGCTCCATAGGTTTAGGGTATTTTAAAGAGCGTGGTTTTTCCCAAGATATTATCGATAAATTTCACTTAGGATATAGTTCAGATGAACGCAGAAAGTTTTCGGAAACGGCAGTCAAAAATGGTTATAAGCCCGAGTATTTAGTTAAAACTGGCATGTCAATTTTATCGAATAATCATGTAGAAGGTAGTCCTATAAACGTTAGTGATATTTTTGATAGGTATACAGGAAGGGTTATGTTTCCTATCCAAAATATTTCAGGAAAAGTAATTGGTTTTGGCGGACGAATTTTAACGAGTGATAAAAAATTAGCAAAGTATATTAACTCACCACAAACAGAGATTTACGATAAAAGTAAAACTTTATACGGTTTGTTTCAGGCTAAAAAAGCCATTATTCAGGAGGATAATTGCTATTTGGTAGAAGGCTATACGGATGTTACTTCCATGCATCAATCTGGCATCGAAAACGTAGTGGCCTCTTCGGGCACCTCACTAACCGTTGAGCAAATAAAATTAATTCATCGTTTTACAAAAAACATTACCATTTTATATGATGGCGATATTGCTGGAATTAAAGCGAGTTTTAGGGGAATTGATCTAATTTTAGAAGAAGGAATGAATGTTCGGGTTTTATTGTTCCCTGATGGTGATGACCCAGATTCATACAGTAAAAAAGTAACCAACGAAGAGTTTAAAGAATTTATAAAAAGTAATAGTAAAGATTTTATTTCTTTTAAAACCAGTTTACTTTATAAAGAAGCTGAAAACGATCCTATTAAGCGTGCCGAATTAATTAAAGATATTGTTGAAAGTATTGCTGTTATTCCTGACGCAATCAATCGTTCGGTTTATGTAAAAGAATGTTCGAAATTAATGGACATTGGCGAACAGATTTTGCAAATTGAAATCAATAAGTTAATACGGAAAAAGGCAGGCAAACAAGTTCCGGGTAAATCCTCT
>JBILOV010000126.1:0-6945 GCA_044374335.1 Bacteroidia bacterium
ATTGATTTAAATTATAGTATATGAAATTCTTTCGTACATTTCGGTTAGCAATTCTTTGAACAATTGAAAGTAAGTAAAGTGGCAAAGTTACCCTATTAGTTACCCTGAGAGGTTTCTATATGTGTAAAGTGTTGATATTACAGTGATTTAGAAATTGGTTCTGGAACCTATTTCTCCGCCACTTAAAATCATAAACCCTTTACTATCAATAGTTTAGGGTTTTTTGTTTTTTTAATTTTGGTAAAAAAGGTAATGTATAGAAAAATGGTTTGTACTTTTCTCGAAAATAAATCATCTTTTAATTCAGTATAATTTTCGGTCTATATAAATCTTATTAATTGATCATACCAATCTTTATTATTTTGGTAATATACCATTCAAAATTATTTAAAATAAATAGTAGGCTAAGATTTAATAAGCTATAATCTTTACCATTTGATGTTACAACTTTTGTAACATATAATTGGTGCAGACAATTCAGGGAATAGAAATACAATTTGCTGATCAATAACACTTCATATCAGTTGTTTCATTTAACTGATTTTTACAAAAATGGCATCACTTTACCAGAGCTTGGTGAATTTAGTCCAACTTTAAATTGGCTAAAAAAAACTATCTTTAGTATTTGATATTAGTCTTACACAGTTAATAGAAGAATTTGAATCTTCTATTTAAACTTAAAACAAACTCATAGCTTTTTCAATAGCAGCTCTTAAACCCTCTAATTTACTGCCACCAGCTTGCGCATAAAAAGGCTGACCGCCGCCGCCACCGTTAATTTCTTTAGCTAAATCGCGAATAATATTACCAGCATTTAAGTTTTTTTCTTTAACTAAATTATCATCAATTATTACCGAAATGCTTGGTTTACCTTTTACTTCGGCTCCAATAACACATACACAGTTTTCAACTTGATTGCGGATTTCAAATAATATATTTTTGATTTCTTCAGCACTGTCAAATGAGATTTGTTCAATAATAACATTGATACCGTTTTTATTTTGAACTTTTGATAATAAGTTTTGTTTTATGTTTTGAGCTTTTTCTTTTAGTAAATGCTGTAATTGTTTTTGTAGATCAATGTTTTCGTCTACTAAATTACTTAAGCTTTTTACAACATCTTTATTGTTTTTCAAAATTGCCTTAACTTCGTTTAAAGTGGCAATTTGTGTATCAAAAAATTCTTCTGCCTTAATAGCAGTTACTGCTTCAATACGACGAATACCAGCTGCTACAGCGCTTTCGGAAATGATTTTAAAATAACCAATTTGACCAGTTGCTTTAACATGGGTTCCACCACATAACTCAATAGAATAATTTTTATCAAATTCAACTACACGAACTATATCACCATATTTTTCGCCAAATAATGCCATAGCTCCTGTTTTTTTAGCATCATCAATACTCATTTGCTGAATATTACTAACAATATTTTCACGAATTTTTGTATTGACAATTTTTTCAATTTGTACTAATTCTTCATCAGTAATTTTTGAGAAATGTGAAAAATCAAAACGTAAATATTCATCATTTACTAAACTCCCTTTTTGCTCTACATGCGTACCTAAAACAGTTCGTAAAGCTGCATGTAGCAGGTGAGTTGCACTATGGTTATTTTCAGTATAAGTTCGTTTGTTTTTATTTACTTTTGCTGTAAATGTTGCTCCCATATTTTCAGGAAGTTTATCGCAAAAATGAATAATCACACCGTTTTCTTTTCTTGTATCGGTAATGTAAATTGTTTCATTAATGTTTTCAATTGTGCCAGCATCTCCCACTTGTCCGCCACTCTCGGCATAAAAAGGCGTTTTATCTAATACGAATTGATACTGTTCTTTGTTTTTTGCTTTTACTTTTCGGTAACGAATAATATTGCATTCACATTCTAATTCAGAATAACCAACAAAGTCTGTTTCGGCAATTGAATTATCAGTTGATTTTTTGTTTTTCTCAATCAATATCCAATCATCAGTATCTACTGATGTTGCAGCGCGTGAACGATTTTTTTGTTCGGTCAGTAATCTATTAAATTCTTCTTCATCAATACTTAAATCGTAACCACGAGCAATTAAAGAAGTTAAATCTAAAGGAAACCCAAAAGTATCATACAACTCAAATACAACTTTACCATCAATTACTTTGCTTGTTTTAGCGTTAACTAAATCAATACACACTTGATCGATTCTTTTTAAACCAATTTCTAAAGTTTTGTAAAAAGAAATTTCTTCCTCTTTAATTACCTTTTCAATGAGGATTTTTTGGGTATTTAATTCTGGAAATTGCTGTCCCAATTGATGTGCTAATGTTGGCACAATGCGATACATAAAAGGTTCTTTGATATTTAATGATTGGTAACCATAACGAATGGCGCGTCGTAAGATACGACGAATCACATATCCAGCTCCAGTATTACTTGGTAATTGACCATCAGCAATAGAGAAAGAAATCGTACGGATATGATCCGCAATTACACGCATAGCAATATTAATAATTAACTGCTTTTTATGTTTGTCTTCCTCCTCTGGTTTGTAGCGTAAGCCACTTAACTCTTCAATTTTATTTAATAAAGGAGTAAATACATCCGTATCATAGTTAGATTGTTTGCCTTGTAAAACACGCACTAAACGTTCAAAGCCCATTCCTGTATCAACGTGTTGTGCAGGTAGCTTCTCTAAACTTTTATCAGCTTTACGCATAAACTCCATAAATACATTGTTCCAAACCTCAATTACCTGAGGATCATCATTATTTACTAAAGTAGCTCCATCAACTTTTGCTCTCTCTTCATCAGTTCTTCCATCATAATGTATTTCGGTACATGGTCCACAAGGCCCAGTATCTCCCATTTCCCAGAAATTATCTTTTTTATTACCTTTTAAAATTCTGCTTTCGTCAACGTATAATTTCCAGGTTTCGTAAGCTTCTTGGTCAAATGGCACGTTTTCTTCCACACTACCCTCAAACACGGTAACGTATAAGCGAGATTTATCGATTTTATATATTTCAGTTAATAATTCCCAAGCCCAAGCAATGGCGTCTTTTTTAAAGTAGTCGCCAAAACTCCAATTACCAAGCATTTCAAACATGGTATGATGATAGGTATCAACACCAACTTCTTCTAAATCGTTGTGTTTACCGCTTACACGTAAACATTTTTGTGTATCTGCAACACGAGGATATTTAATTGCGGCATTACCTAAAAAGATATCTTTAAATGGTGCCATGCCCGAGTTAATAAACATTAGCGTGGGGTCGCCTTTTACTACCATTGGTGATGAGGGAACAATTTCGTGCCCCTTTGATTTAAAAAAATCTAAAAATGTTTGACGTACTTTATTTGATTCCATAGTGTTTTAAAACAAGCAGCGAATATACTAAAATCAGGAGCATTGTGAATCAAAAATTAGTCATTTTTTTGAATAATTAATTCATTTTAATTAATGAATTAGGAATTGTAATTTAATTAATTTACCCTATTTAAATCAATGATTTTGTTATATTTGTTATCCTTTTAGGGAATAAATGTCTAAAATAAAATATAAGTTTAATACTAAATCTCTTACTTACGAAAAAGTAAAAGTTACCTTTAAACAGCGTTTGTTGCAAGTGCTGTCGTATTTGGCAATTGGAAGTGTATTTGCTGTTGTAACCATGTTAATTGCTTATCGCTTTATTGATTCTCCTAAAGAAAAGCAATTACGCAGAGAGGCGGAAGTGATGAAGTTACAATACGAATTATTAAATAAAAAACTAAATCAAGTTCAAACTGTATTAAATGATTTACAAGATCGTGATGATAATATTTATCGCGTTATTTTTGAAGCAGAACCAATTCCATCATCTATACGTAAAGCAGGTTTTGGTGGTAGCGATCGGTATAAAGATTTAGAAGGCTATGACAATTCTGAGTTAATGAAGAAGGCAACTGAAAGGTTAGATAGAATTACTAAACAATTGTATATTCAATCAAAATCGTTTGATGAAGTTGTAAAAATGGCAAAAGGAAAAGAAAAATTAATTGCCTCAATTCCTGCAATTATGCCTATTAATAATAAAAATTTAAAACATATGCCTAGTGGTTATGGTTGGAGAACGCATCCAATTTACAAAACACAAAAGTTTCATGCTGGAATGGATTTTACGGCAGAGCAGGGAACAGCAATTTATGCAACCGCAGATGGAATTGTTGAAGTCGCTGATGCGGCATCACAGGGATACGGAAATCATGTTGTAATAAATCATGGTTATGGGTACCAAACTTTGTACGCTCATATGAGTAAAATGGCAACTAGGACAGGTGCAAAAGTAAAGCGAGGTGATTTGATTGGTTATGTTGGTAGTACCGGCTTAAGTAGTGGTCCGCATGTGCATTATGAGGTAATTAAAAATAACGAAAAAGTAAATCCAATTAATTTTTATTATAACGATTTAACTCCCGAAGAGTATCAAATTATTTTGGAAACTTCATCTAAATCCACACAATCATTCGATTAATGAATGCAACTTACAAGATTGGATTTTATACAGCTATATCATTGGTAATTGCTAATATGATTGGCACTGGCGTATTTACAAGTTTAGGCTTTCAATTATTTGATTTACATACTGTATTTAGTATTTTATTGTTGTGGTTATTGGGCGGTATTATTTCTTTTTGTGGAGCTTTAGTTTATGGGGAGCTTGGAGTGGCAATACCTCGAAGTGGGGGAGAATATGTTTATTTATCTAAATTAATACATCCTAGTGTTGGCTTTATGTCTGGTTGGGTTTCATCAACGGTAGGGTTTGCGGCGCCTATTGCTTTGGCATCAATGGCTTTGGGTACTTATGTTAATAAAATTATTCCCGAAGCAAATATCACTGCTTGTGCCTTATCAGTAGTTGCTATTATTACATTAATTCACTCTCTTCATTTAAAATTTGGTAGTGGAGTTCAAAAAATATTAACCTTATTAAAAGTAGTTGTTATTGTTGGATTCATAATAGCTGGATTTATTCATACACCAACTCATGTAATTACAATCGTACCCCAATCAACTTCTTTAAATGAAATTTTTAGTGCTGGTTTTTGGGTGTCTTTAATATATGTGTCATATGCTTATAGTGGTTGGAATGCTGCATCTTATTTAGCTGGAGATATGGAAAATCCTCAAAAAAATTTACCCAAAGCATTGTTGTTAGGAACTTTGATTGTAACTGTGATTTATGTTCTTTTAAATTTTATTTTTTTATATAGTGTACCAATGTCTGAGTTGACAGGTGTTTTAGAAATTGGTCATGTAAGTGCGGCTCATATTTTTGGTATTACCATCGGTAGATTAATGAGTATCTTAATCGCTTTTTTACTATTGTCTTCAATTAGTGCTATGATTATGGCTGGTCCTCGTATTATAAAATCTATGGGAGAAGATTTACCAATGTTATCTATTTTAACAAAAACAAATAAACATCATGTGCCTTATATGGCAGTTATTACACAATCTTGTATTACGGTGTTATTAATAGTTACAGCTCAATTTGAATCAGTGTTAACCTTTGTAGGATTTAGTTTAAGTATTTTTACATTTATGACAGTAAGTAGTATTTTTATTTTAAGGTATCGTAAGATTGAAGCACCAGGATATAAAACTTGGGGTTATCCAGTAACGCCTTTAATATTTTTAGCTTTGAATGGATATACGATTTATAAAGTTTTAGAAATGAAACCAACAGAATCCTTATTAGGATTATTAAATGTTGCGGTTGGCGGATTAGTTTATTTTATTGGAAAACAAATATCAAATCAAAAAAAACAAGAGTTATGTTAACAAAATTAAGTTTAGTTTTAGGTATTCTAGTATTACTAATTAGATGTGCATCCTCATCTGCTGAAAAAAACATTGAATTACAAAAAGATTCTATAAAACCGAATTTGGTTATAGAGAAAGAAGCGGAAGATTCTTTAAAATTGGTTAATGCAATAGAAGTTCCAATAAATGATACCTTAAACGCTGTTGCCAATATTATGTCGGGTATTACAGATTCAAGTTCAGTATATAATTTCATTCAAAATTCCTCTGATTTTAAAATATTTAGTAAAAATTTTGATAAACGTTGGATGGCTTTCGATTCAAGTCGTTTAACAAATTTGAGAAATTTTAAAGTGAATGAAATTTCTAAAGTTGTAAAAGCACAATCTACATTATTTTATCCTTTTTCAGGACCAGATATTTTATATGCTCAAACATTTTTTCCGGAAGCAGATAAGTATGTGATGATAGGTTTAGAGCCAGTTGGTAGTTTACCTAATTTTAAAAAGGAAGAAACTGATTCTTTAGATTCCTATTTTAGTAAAGTAAATACATCATTGAATGCGATTTTAAAATTTAGTTTTTTTAGAACTCAAAGCATGAAAAATGATTTAAAAAATAATGAAGTTGATGGCACGTTACATTTATTATTTTTGTTTTTAAAACGCACAGGTAATAAGTTTTGTTCAGTAAAACCATTAACAGTTGATAGTTTGGGTATTATACAATTTGTAAATTCATTTGATGATTTAAAGAAATTAAAAACAAATACTAAAGGTGTTGAAATTAAGTTTGTAAATATTCATAAACAACAAAAGACGTTATATTATTTTTCTTTAAATGCAGCAGATGGCGGATTGAAATCTAATAATGGATTTATAACTTATTTAAAATCTATGGGAACAATTAATACCTATTTAAAAGGGGCTTCTTATTTAATGCATAAAAATTATTTTTCTGTTATTCGTAATGTTATTTTAAATCAAAGTGAACACGTTGTGCAGGATGATAGTGGCATTGCTTTTCATTATTTTTTGGATGATAATCATAAATGGAATTTTTCGTTCTTTGGTCAATATTTAAAACCAATCCCAATGTTTTCTGATTTTTATCAAAAAGATTTAGATTCATTGTATAAAAAGCAAGGCGCTAAACC
>JBILOV010000007.1:0-23644 GCA_044374335.1 Bacteroidia bacterium
ATGCCATGGGAATAATATAAATTTTAAACAGGTTTATCTACCACTTTTAAGGTATAAGATTACGACATAGAAAAACGTATGTTTATCTACTTTTTATGTTAACGCTCGACACATTAAAAATAGGCCAATCAGCCATTATTAAGGAATTTACCGACGATTTTTTGTCGTTGAAACTAACCGAAATGGGTTGTTTTCCCGGCGAGGCAGTTAAACTTACTAATATTGCACCTTTTGGAGATCCAATTGCCATTGAAGTTTCTGGCTATCAGTTAAGTTTAAGAAAGCAAGAAGCTAATACCGTTATTGTAGAAATAATTTAAAGCAACACTTTTGGAACCTCATAAACATAGTATTTCTGTTGCTTTAATAGGTAATCCAAATTCAGGAAAATCTACCTTGTTTAATTCTTTAACAGGCTTAAATCAAAAAACAGGTAATTATGCCGGCGTTACTGTTGACAAGCATTACGGTTCTTACAAATTTAAAGAACAAGAATATACAATAACAGATTTACCAGGCACCTATAGTTTATATCCAAAATCTATTGATGAAGAAGTAGCCTGTAAAGTTTTATTTAGCAAGCAAGAATCTGTAGATGTAGTTGTTATAGTTACTGATTCTTCGATTTTAAAACGGCATTTGTTATTAGCCACACAGATTATTGATTTAAAAAAACCTTGTGTTTTAGTTTTAAATATGATAGATGAGGCTGATAAAAACAACATCACTATTTATAAAGAGGAATTAGAAAAACTGTTGGATATTTCGGTTGTTGCCGTAAATTCAAGAAATAAAATAGGGATCAATGATTTGAAAGAAGCCATTACCAAGGCTAAAATTTCAACTTCTATATTTTACGATTTCGAAAAGCAAAAGCAATTATTTCCTCATACTGATTCATATCAAACAATTATTGAATCAGCTTTAAACATTGGTGAAACGCATTCAGACCAGTTAAAACAATACGAATTATCTGACAACATTTTTAGATTCTCAAAAATTAATTACATTATTGCAAAGTGTATTAAAAAACCAGAGCAGTTAAACAAAAACTTAACTCAAAAACTAGATGCTTTTTTTACACATAAAATTTTTGGATTTGCTTTTTTCTTTTTAATCCTTTTTGTTATTTTTCAATTCATTTTTTACGTTGCCGAATTTCCTATGACTTGGATTGAAGGTGGTTTTGCAAATTTAATGAACATAACGTCTTCAGTACTGCCTAAAGGTCAATTAAACGATTTAATTGTTAATGGAGTTTTAGCAGGAATAAGTGGCGTTGTGGTTTTTATACCTCAAATAGCTTTATTGTTTTTCTTTATTGCTATTTTAGAAGATACCGGTTACATGGCGCGTGCGAGTTTTATTTTAGATAAAGTTATGCGCCGTTTTGGATTAAATGGCAAATCTGTTATTCCCATGCTGAGCAGTGTAGCCTGTGCCGTGCCATCCATCATGAGTGCTCGCACTATTACTAATTGGAAAGATAGAATGATTACTATTTTAGTAACACCGTTAATTAGTTGCTCTGCTCGTTTGCCTGTTTATACTTTATTGATTAGCATTATGTTTGTTGGTCATCACACGGTAGGCGTTTTAAATTACCAAGGTTTGGTTTTAATGGGCATGTATGTATTAGGTTTTGCAGCAGCATTAATGGCAGCGTATATTTTAAAACGCATTTTAAAAACAACCGAAAAAAGTTATTTTATCATGGAACTTCCAGTTTATAGAATGCCGCAATGGCAAACTGTGAGTATGTTGGTTTTTAGTAAAGTAAAAATATTTTTATTTGATGCCGGTAAAATAATTTTAGCAATCTCAATTGTTTTATGGTTTTTAACAAGCCATGCGCCTAAAGATAATTTAGATGTATTAGAGAAAAATGCGGTTGCAAATAATCTATCCGAACAAGACTTAAATGCTCAAAAATTGGAAGCATCTTACGCGGGTATTTTAGGAAAAAAAATGGAGCCAGTAATTAAACCATTAGGCTTTGATTGGAAAATTGGAATTGCATTAATTACATCCTTTGCAGCGCGAGAAGTGTTTGTAGGAACTATGGCAACTATTTATAGTAGTGGTGATTCTGAAAACACAGAAACTCTAAGAGAAAAATTAATGGCACAGAAAAATTTTGAAACACAACAACCGGCTTATACAAATGCTGTTTGTTGGTCGTTATTAATATTTTATGTATTTGCAATGCAGTGTATGAGTACACTTGCTACAACGTATCGCGAAACAAAGCATTGGAAATGGCCAGCACTGCAATTGGTATTTATGACAGGATTAGCCTATCTTTCTTCTTTTTTAGTGTATACTGTTTTAAGTTAATCTAAATGAATTATCAACAAATTCTTCATCAAACTATTGTTGCATCTATTTTAGCTGGCAAGGAAATATTGAAAGTATATGACACTAAGTTTGATGTAGAATATAAAGATGATAATTCGCCATTAACATTAGCAGATAAAAAGGCAAGCGACAAAATTATTGCTGAATTAAAGAAATTTGATATTCCTATTTTAAGTGAAGAGGGGTTTCATGATAGTTTTGAAATAAGAAAAGCATGGAATAAATTATGGATAGTTGATCCATTAGACGGCACTAAAGAATTTGTAAAACGAAATGGTGAATTTACTGTCAACATTGCTTTAGTGGAAGATAGTATTCCAACATTAGGCGTTATTTTTTCGCCTGTATTTAAAGATATTTATTTTGCCGCCAAAGGTTTAGGCGCTTTTAAAATCGACAAGAAAGAGTTTGCGTCTTTAATTGATGTGATTGAAGAAATAAATTTAGAACAGTTATTATTAATTGCTCAAAAACTACCTATTGTTTCAAACCGAGAAAACTATGTAGTAGTCGCAAGCCGATCGCACATGAGCACCGAAACACACCAACATATTGAAGCATTAAAATTAACACACAAACAAGTTGAAATTGTAACAACGGGTAGTAGTATTAAAATGTGTTGGGTAGCAGAAGGCATTGCAGATGAATATCCACGTTATGGTCCAACTATGGAATGGGACACGGCAGCCGGACAAGCTATTTTGCAAGAAGCAAACGCTTGTTTAATAGATATGGAAACAAAACTTCCAATGAAATATAATCGCGAACAATTATTAAATAATTGCTTTATTGCAAAAAGAATGTTCTTATCATAATGTTTGTTTTAAAAACCGCTTTCGCTAAATTATAATAATACTGTTTGGGGCTTCCTTAGACACAAAAAATAATGCCGAAGAGATTTAACACATACCCTGCAATAAAATAGAATTATAAAAAAATTAATGTTTTAACAATTGGGTTAATAACTTTTTATTGATTTAAAACTTATCACATTATATTTGTTTTAAATAAAAAATATAATTGTAATGACAACAGAAATGGCTTTAGAAAATATAACAACAGAACTTAAAAACGAGGTATTGTTAATCACAATAAATCGTCCGGATAAATTAAACGCACTTAATAAACAAACAATAGAGGAATTACACGAAACATTAGTTGAAGCAGAAAATAACAAAAATGTACGTGCATTAATCATCACAGGATCTGGCGCGAAGGCCTTTGTAGCAGGGGCAGATATTGCAGAGTTTGCAAATTTTAGTGTTGAAGAGGGAAAACAATTAAGTTCCATTGGACATTTTAAGGTTTTTAATTTTATTGAAAATTATTCCAAACCTGTTATTGCAGCAGTCAATGGGTTTGCTTTAGGCGGAGGATTAGAATTAGCTATGGCATGTCATATGAGAGTTGCAAGTGCAAACGCAAAAATGGGTTTACCTGAAGTTAGTTTAGGAGTAATTCCTGGATATGGAGGAACACAAAGATTAGCGCAATTAGTTGGAAAAGGTAAAGCCTTTGAAATGATTGTGACCGCTGATATGATTAATGCGGATGATGCTTTTAAGTGGGGGCTTGTAAATTATGTAACTACACAAGAAGAACTTATAAATAAATGTTTTGATATTACATCTAAAATCGTATCGAAGTCGCCAACTGCAGTTAAAACAGCAATTAAAGTAATTAATGCAGGTTACAACAATAAGCAAAATGGGTATGAAGTAGAAATTGAAGAGTTTGGAAAAAGTTTTGGTAGTGGAGATTTTAAAGAAGGCGTTTCGGCGTTTTTAGAAAAGCGTAAAGCTAATTTTTTAGGAAATTAAAACATAAAACTATGAGTATTACCCGACCATTTAATTTTAAAAAGTGGATTGATGAAAACCGTCATTTATTAAAACCGCCTGTAAATAATAAAGTGGTTTATAAAGATGCCGAATTTATTGTAATGGTTGTTGGCGGACCAAACTCTCGTAAAGATTTTCATTACAACGAAAGCGAAGAGTTTTTTTACCAATTGGAGGGTGATATTGTTGTAACTATTCAAGAAGATGGTAAAGCGGTAGAAGTTCCTATAAAAGAAGGAGACATCTTTTTATTACCGCCAAAAGTCCCACATAATCCTATTCGATTTAAGGATACTATTGGTTTAGTAATGGAACGCCGCAGAAGAGACGGAGAGATGGATGGTTTGATGTGGTTTTGCGAAAAATGTAACGCAAAGTTATACGAAGAGAAATTTGCTTTAGATGATATTGCAACTCAATTTCAAGGCGTGTTTGCGAAGTTTTATTCATCCAACGACTTAAGAACTTGTAAGTCTTGCAGTTATAAAATGGAGCCACCTCCTGTCATTTTTTAGCCGTTTTCGCTAAATAATTTAGTAAAACTATAGTTATACTGAGTAAACTGAGCTTTTTATGTTTATATTTTATGGTAACTTTCCCCATAAAATTAAATACATGAAAAACGCACTTTTTTTAAAAAGAACATGTTTGTTCTTTTCAATATTTTTTCATCAAATTTCTTTTGCACAGTTACCGGATGGTTTTGATGTAAAAAAAGCCTATCAGGAAGCAAAGGATAATGGCATCAAATCACAGTTTGTAGAAGAGTTTGTAAATCATCAACATTCTTTGTATTTAAAGAACAAATCGAATGTTCATACACATAATCATAAGTCAAAGGGACCAGTAGCAATTTATCCGTCTCAGGGAAATAATATTTCAAACAAACCACATAGTCCAAATGCTCCCCAAAATGTATATTGTCCAAATGCTGGATTTGAAGGGAATAATTTTACAAATTGGACTGGTTACTTTGGAGACGTAATATCTGGAGCAGCAGGAGCACTATTTCCTATTTTTAATCAAACCGCTGTTGGTATTATTAATCCTAATGGCATGAATGCTCCGTTATCAAATCAAAATAACTTCCATTCAGTTATGACGACACCTCCAATTAATAATGTTTTTCCGAATTGTATAGGCTATGATTCTCTAGCTTGCAGAGTAATTGGTACTCAGACGATATCTGAAATTCCTTTTGTAAATCCAAATGGCGGACCTTCTTCAGCGCGAATCGGCAGATATTCATCTTTTTCAAATGACGTTGGTACTAAACTAACATATAGTTTAGTTTTAAATCCAAACAATAAGAATTTCACTATTTCCTACGCATTAGTATTAAATAATGCAAATCACGATCCATGGGAACAACCTTATTTTAATGTTAATGTTAGAGATCAAAATGGGAATTTAGTCCCAGGTTGTTCATCTTATGCTGTAACCATAAATAGTTTAGTTACTACTCCGGGTTCTGCAAGTTATGATCCATTGTTCAAAGAGTCAGATGTAATTTTTGCCACATATTATAGACCTTGGTCAACATATGCCTTCGATTTTTCAAACTACCCAACAATTACATCTGTTACTGTAGAATTTTATGTTGGAGGATGTTCGTTAGGTGGGCATTTTGGCTATGCATATGTGGATGCCGAATGCAGCCAAGGCGGTGCAGTGGCGAGTTTTTGCGCAGGGTCTAATACAACAGTATTAACAGCTCCTTTTGGCTATTCATCTTATCAGTGGACTGGTCCAGGTGGACCAGTATCCAATGTAAATGGTGGAAATACGGCAACTGCTACAATTACTCCTGTAACCGCTGGACAAGTTTTTACATGTAATGTAACAGCTCCAAATGGTTGTGCAAGTGCTTTTCAAGCCACAGTTTCAGTAACCACAGTTAGTATTACATCTATTGGATCTACACCCTCTTGTCCCAATGGGAATAGTGGAACCGCAGTTGTTGCTGCTACAGGGAGTAGTAATGGGTACATCTACCAATGGCAAAATAGTGTAGGAGCTATTGTTGGAACTTCGCAATCCGCTAGTGGATTATCTCCTGGAATTTATAGTATAACCGCATCCTCTCCTCTTTGTGGCTCGGCCACCGAAACAGTTCAGGTAGGAATTTCAGCCCCATCATTTTATTCACTACCAGCGCCATATTGTGGTTCTGTGGCATGGATAACTAATACAGGCGGATCAAATTATAAATGGTATACCGGAGCGAATCCACCAGCTTTAATTTTAGGGGCAACAAGCTCATCATTAACTATTAATTCTCCAGTAAATGGAGCGCAGTATTTTTTAGTTTTCACAACAGCAAGCGGGTGTAAAGATTCTATAAAATACACGTTGACGCAGTCGCCTGGAGGAAATATTTATGCAAGCAATATAAAGAGTATTTGTGCAGGAAATAATAATTCCTATGCCGTTATTAATTTACAAACCACTGCGCCACCAGTTTACAGTTACTCTGTTACTGGCCCGTCAGGGTATTCTTCAACACTACTCAACACAACGTTATTAAAAGATAGTATTACGGGATTATCAATTGGTACTTATAGTGCGACCGTATTTGACGGGCAATGTATATATAATACAACTTTTACCGTAAGTCCTTTTGTTTATTCATACTCTTTAACTCCTCAAAATACAAGTATTTGTGCTGCAGGTAGCGCCTCTTTAATGGTAAATTTTGGCAACACTACTTCAAATGTATGTGGGTTATCAACTAGTGGCACTTGCACGTCTCCAAATCAAATTACAATAGGCAACGGAACAAATGTTAATTCAACTACGTCTTATCCGGCAATTTATAGTAATTGGTATGAAAGTTCTAGGCATCAAATATTATATTTAGCAAGTGAGTTATCAGCTGCAGGAGTTTTGCCTGGAAAAATTTCAAGTATATCTTGGAATATTGCAACTATTAACGGAACAACGACCTATCCAAATTTTTCAATAAAAATGAAGTGTACTAGTCTTACCAATTTAGGAGCAACAACCACTGCGCCGTTTGATCAAGTTGGATTAACACAAGTCTATTTTGCCCCAAACATTAACATTACAACGGGATGGAATAATTACAATTTTACAACAGCTTATGAATGGGACGGAGTTTCAAATATTTTAATAGATGTTTGTAATGGTGTTTCTAATGGCTTCACATCTAATTCTTCTTCTCCATATTCAATTACGCCATTTAATTCTGTTTTATATTACCGTGATGATAATATTAATGTTTGTTTTACTAATAACACAGGTACAACTTCTCCAAACAGACCAAATATTAAATTCGGAAATTGTGGAGGTTTAAATCCTGCAGCCTTTACTTACTCTTGGTCACCAACTATTGGTTTAAACCCAACAACTACTTACACAACCATTGCAAATCCTACCGTAACTACAATTTATACGGTGGAAGTTAATCCTATAGGACAAACTAATTGTATGCAAGCACAGACTTCAACAATTACTGTTACAAGTGCTGTAATTCCAACGATTACACCTGTTTCAACATTATGTACAAATGCATCTGCAGTTACATTGTCAGGTTTTCCTGCAGGTGGAACTTGGAGTTTAACTTCATCAACATCTACAGTGGGTGTATTTACGCCGTCTTTAGCAACCGTGGGAACTAACATTGTCACGTATTTATATGGAGGAGCGGGCTGTGCCCAAACGGCAACAGCAGCTATTTCAGTTGAACGCTTTGTGCCTGCAACTATTGCTGGGACCATTAATCCAATTTGTCTTCCTAGTAATACGGTTAATTTATCTACAGCTTTAACTACTTCCACTTTAGGAGTAGGTGTTTGGTCAGGTAATGGAGTAACAGGTAATATATTTAACCCTAATGTTGCAGGATCAGGAACTCAAATATTAACTTATAATACAAATTCAGTTCCTACAATATCGTTATGTCCTGCAACTAGTACTATCGCAGTTCAATTAAATTCAATTACCCAACCAACAATATCTGCAGTGAATCCAATGTGTACAAATGCTCCCAATGTATCATTATCGGCCTCACCGGCTGGTGGAGTTTGGTTGGGATCAGGCGTTTCAAGTACTGGGGTTTTAAGTCCATCTTTGGCTTCGGTAGGCAATAATACAGTTGTTTATACCATTGGAAATTCAACATGTTCAGCAACAAATAGTATAACGATTTCAATAGAAAAATTTGTCCCTTCTACTATTTTAGGCACAATATCGCCATTATGTAATACCAGTAGTACTATAAACTTATCTACTGCATTAACCACATCAACTTTAGGAGTTGGCCTATGGTCGGGTAACGGTGTTTCAGGAACTATTTTTGATCCGGCAAATGCAGTGGTAGGGATTAATACTTTAACTTATAGCACTAATTCAATACCAACCGTTACATTATGCCCTTCTTCTAGCACTATTAATATTACTGTAAATTCTGTTGTGCAACCAACAATTGCACCAGCCGGACCATTTTGCGATAATTATCCATCACAACAACTGACGGCTAGCCCGTCGGGAGGAGTCTGGTCGCCGGCAGCAATTGGAACAACAATGTGGCCAGCAGGACAGTTTTTTCCAAACTCAAGTTCAATTGGAAATAACAAAGTTTATTATACGTTAACAAATGCGCCATGTGCAAGAGTGGATTCAACTTTAATTAATGTAATACATTTTGTGCCCGCCACAATTATTGGAGCCTTAGGTCCGTATTGTATTTATGATGCAGCAACTAATTTGCAACCTATTGCACAGTTTGCCGGAGGTACTTGGTCAGGGGCAGGCGTAAATTCATCATCATTTACTCCATCTTCTGCCGGTGTAGGCATACACACAATTACATATATAACCAATCCTTCACCATTACTTAATTGTGGCAGCACCGAAACCCTTTCTGTTTTGGTGAATGATAAACCTAATGCCAATGCAATATCAGATGTTATCGCTGGATGTAATCCAGTTTTGGTTAATTATATGACCACTACAGTTAATACTGGTAATGCTACCTGGGACTTTGGAGACGGTAGCATACAGGAGAACGGCTTATCTGTTTCACATTTGTATACTTTTCCTGGAACTTTTACAGCAACAATTACATATACTGATAATGTTGGATGCATTGATACGACAATAGCAACTACCGGGATTACTGTTTACGCTAATCCAATTGCGTCATTTGACCCATCAGTTACAGAGACAACGGTTGTTGATGGGCAAGTAGAATTTACAAATCAATCAACGGTTTTAGGTAATAATAGTTATGTTTGGAATATTGGCGACTTATATATTAGTACCCTAGAAAATGAGTCTTTTTTATTTTCAAACTCAGGGCAATTTGTTGTAACACTTTCTGCAACAAGTTTTGAGGGTTGTGTGGATGATACCTCTTTAGTTATTACAGTAAATCCGGATGTTGTACTATATGTACCAAACGCATTTACGCCAGGTAGCGATGAATTAAACGATGTCTTTCAAATATTTTTACCTTCTGCAGGAGTAGATTTTTCAACTTTTAGTTTATTAATTTATAACAGATGGGGAGAACTTATTTATAGCACAAATGATGTGAATAAGTTTTGGACAGGTGCAAAAAACAATTCAGGACCTATTTTAAAACAAGACACTTACGTTTATAAAATTTCTTTTAAAGATGAAAAGAAAAAACAGTATGAAAAGGTTGGTCATGTAACCTTACTTGTTAAATAGGGATGTTAAATATTTTAAATCCAATAGTAGATTAAAAAGCCACATTAAACTAAACTTTTATGTGTTTCTAAATGATGTTGAATTTGTGATTTTAAAGTTTCAAGATAATTTAATAAGTCTTCAGAGCATATATTAGTTTGATTTGTCTGGCAAATAGATATAGGAGTCTCCTCGATGTTTTTATATAATTCTGGATACTTTGTTTCAATTTCAGCAGTTAGCTGAAGTATTTCATGTACGATTTGATTAGGATAGCTCATTTTATAGTTTATCAAAAACTAAATTATGAAAAGCATGGAGTGTTTTGTGTGATTACCATTAAGAAGTGATGTGAGATTAATTTTTTATAACTAGCTTTAAAATAAATTGAAAAATAAATTTTCAAGTAAAATCTATTATATTCCTCAGCTCAAAATAAATTGTAATCAATAATCGCTCATCAAAAGTCCTTATCAAACTTTAAACTCAACTATATTTCCATTATCTGAAGTGTAATAAATAGGAACAGTTGCTTTCCGTAATGTTAAATAGTTAGAATACGTTTCAGAAATTTTTTTACGTTCTGTAATTACTTCATTGTAATTTCCGTTTAGACCAATTAACAATTCGCAAACTTCGCGAACAGGTAGTTGGCCGCTAGCAGCCCCAGTAGCATAATCAACTAAAAAATTCTTAATTACATATTCATTAAATAATGGGTTTGCGTTACGTGAAATAAAAATTCGTAACCCACAAACTTCGGCTAAACTTAAATCTAAAACATCATCAAATACGTAACATATTTCATTGAATTGCAAGTTGAATTTTTCGCATAAATGTTTAGCGGCCTCTAATTTGTTAGCAAATTTTGAATAAGCAGAATGAAGTCTTTCTCTATCAACAAAGGCAAAAGCAGCATTGTTTTTTTCTCCAGAGATAATAGCAGTTGTAGGAATAGTTTTATGATGAAGGTAATAAGAAAACCTTAAAAGGTTAACGCCCATGCTATCCACTTCATTAAATCGGCTTTGAAATAGGTAATCTTTACTTCCATCTGTAAATACACCGTCCCAATCAAACACAAATGCTTTTATGTGTTTCAGTTTTTCAATTATCTCTGCTTCCGGAGTAATAAATTGCCCTCCAATTTCTGTAAATAGTTGAGTAATATGTGACATTTTTTTTGTTTAATTATAGTAACTCTAAATTATTTCAATGATTTATTAGAAGCTAAAACAAGTTCAGCAGGGTCTTAACATTAAAATAATTCAAGAACACATTGTTATAGCATAAAGATATTAATTATAAATAAAAAATCTTCACTTTAAATATACTACCCTATTTTATAATATATTATTTTGTTGGCTTTCAAATAGTGGTAAAATAATTTTCAAAGTCATCTAATAGCTCTTTTTGTCTTCTATCTTTAAAATCAATAAGCCGCTCGATTTACAATTTTACTATTCAATTAATCTGGGGTTTGTATTTTAATACAATACTAAAAACAAATAAATAAGTGGTAGTTTCGTAAATTAGACCACCAAAACCAATTAATTACTTTTTTATTAAATGAAATAGCCATGTTTGCCGAAGTAAAAATGAATAAATTGGATAACATCTCCCGAATCAGGCTCGGCACTAATAATTACTAATAGAAAAATCTAAATTAAATAGATGATAAAAGATATAACAAACTCAGTAGACGTAACGCTCTTGGTAAAAACATTTTACTCTAATTTACTTTTAAACGAGGACGTAAAACATATTTTTGCTGATGTAGACTTTGAAAAACACATGCCTCACATGATTACTTTTTGGGAATTTGTATTACTTGACAAAGAAGGCTATACGACCAATGTATTTGATAAACATGTTAATTTGCCAATAAAAAAAGAACATTTCGCTGTGTGGCTCAAAACCTTTGAAAGTACTGTTCATAATTTATTTTTGGGCGAAAAAGCGAATTTGGCTATACAAAGGGCGCAAATTATTGCCTATTCCTTTGAATCTAAAATGCAACAAATGGGAAAATTTGGATAAAATGTATTCTAATTTTTTCTTAAATTCGCTCTCCTTTATTAATAAAGCCAAAGCATTGAATTTTAATCTTATCTTCTAAAGCATATTTTCAAATCTAATAGTCATAAATAACTAGATTATTTTTTTAAATAAATTTTTAAATGAAAAAACAATATCGTTTTAATATTAGTATCTTTTTTTATTTAATGGTATTTTTTTTAGGTACATCTTGCTCAAAGAAATCGAGTTTTTATGAAATATCTTCCTTTCAGGTTCTCACAAATCAAGAGTTCAATCAAAATGATTCTCTCATACTTTTGGAAGCAAATCTTTATAATGCGCCTTTGTTAGGAATTAGAATTCCGTCCGGTAATCAAATCAAAGGTGATAAAATAGCTTTTTCATTTAAAATAACTGTACCTGAAAAAATAAAACAAAAATTATATTATAAAATATATTATCAAAACGAGACTTACAAATTTCACGAAACATCAAATTATAGCGACGAAAATTTTTATGGTAGTTGGGAAGATTCTTTAATTACATTTAAAGAAGTTCCTTTTTTTGACAGAGAAATTATAATCGCAGATAGTTTTTCTATCGTTGGAAATCCTAGGAATGAAGCATTGTACTTTGGTAAAGATCCAATGAACGCAATTATTGATCCTGATACATTGAACAATACAATTAACTATATTAAATCTAACGAAGGATGGTTTAATGAAGTTAAAAAGAAGGCCATTAAACAAAATCGAACTATTGAAAATCAAGTAAGATTAGATGCAATTTGGGTACTTGAAGAAATAAAAAATAAAAAAGGCCTTGTAAACAACCGCATGTGGCGAAACCCTCGAATGGGAAATTATGAATTTATGCTAGTGGTTATTGGCGAGGAGCAGTATAAAAAAACTCCAGATTATGTAAAAAAACTTAATTTGAAAAATAACGAAGGAAAAATGGTCAATCCGTTTTGGTATTTTAAATATGGAGACGCATTAAATCAATCTAATTTGGAAACAGTAATGTCTCAAAGGAAATTAAAAGTAAAGTCCCTATTTTCTATGCGTTCTGGAATTTTTATTGATAAAACCCATACAGGAGGAACAGATAAGACAAAAGAGTATTATTCTTCAACTTGCGGTGATTCTGACGATTTACTCCAAAAGTCACATTTTCGCCAATATTTTCATTTTATTAATAAAGAATATCCATTAAAAAATATTCCAATTGCTCGTGATGTTTTAAATGATACATTTTCGAGGCAGCAGTATGAAGAGCTTAAAAAGATGTATGACTCAAATAATAAGTTTATTAATACCTATGTAAATAGCTCTAACTGTCCATGCAAAACCGTAATAGTTGATACAGCAGAAAACTCTATAAGTATTATTAATCCTGGAATCAAAGACAGCATTTATATGAAGGAGCATGTTGGTGTTGCCGGAAGGATTGGATTATCATATGGAAAATGGCGTGCTAAAATAAAATTTCCTAAACTTATAAATACAGATAATGTGTGGACGGGTATTACAAATGCTTTTTGGCTTCTTGCCGAGCAAACTGGTGCTCCGTATAATCAGCGTCGTCCTTGTAATGCTGAAATAGCCTATATCCCAAAAAATGAACCAAATAATAATTCAGCGTTAAAAAAAAGCAGAAAAATTGACGGCTATTCTGAAATTGATTTTGAAATTTTAAAGGAGTCTCAATATTGGCCAAAAACTTCTTATCCCGGCAAAATGTCTGCTCCCACTGATAACGCAGCGTCAAATAATGAGGTGATGATTACTTGTACTAATTGGGACCTAGCCTGTCATGAACCTAAGAATTTTGATATAGGAGCAAAAAAATATAAAATTGAAGGAAAAGAATATGTCTTTCATCGTTGGGACCATTTTTATAAAGCATTAACTGCAAAAGTTCCAGTAAATCACCCAGAAATCTTTGATAGGGATTACTATTTCTTTGAAATTGATTGGTATCCAAGTAAAATAATTTGGAAGATTGGAAGTGAAAAAAACGCAATGCAAACAATTTGTATTATGGATAATACTGTAACGTCTATTCCAAATAATCAAATGGTAGCGGTTGTAACTCAAGAATGGCATAGTCAAGAATGGTGGCCTACAGCTCCGTATAAGCAAAATTACATCCCTTTTCCTAAAAACGACATAATTGGTAAAATATTAGAAATAGAAGTTGAATAAACTCCAACAAGTACTTTTAATCAAAAACAAATAAAAAATTACAAATTAGCATCCTATAAAATCATGAAAAAGTACCCTACATACAACCAACTTAACTTATCGCAAATAAGTAAAGACATTTTAAACTATTGGAAAGAAAAAGAAACTTTTAATAAATCTATTTCTACTCGTGATGGTAAAACGCCTTGGGTATTTTACGAAGGCCCACCAAGTGCAAATGGAATGCCTGGCATTCATCACGTAATGGCGCGTACCATTAAAGATATTTTTTGTCGTTACAAAACCTTACAAGGCTTTCAAGTTAAACGTAAGGCAGGTTGGGACACGCACGGTTTGCCTATTGAGCTTGGTGTTGAAAAATCATTAGGAATTACAAAAGAGGATATCGGAAATCCTAATAGCAAAAAATTTATTTCGGTTGAAGATTACAACAAAGCTTGCCGCAAGGAAGTGATGAAGTATACCGACAAGTGGGAAGATGTGACGGCTAAGATGGGCTATTGGGTTGATATGAAAGACCCATACATTACTTACGATAATAAGTACATTGAAAGTGTTTGGTGGTTATTACAAAATTTATCAAAGAAAGATTTATTATACAAAGGATTTACAATTCAACCCTACTCTCCAGCTGCAGGAACAGGATTATCTTCACACGAATTAAATCAACCGGGATGCTATAAAGATGTAAAAGATAGAACAGCGACGGTTCAATTCAAAGTAATAGACTCTAAATTTAAAGTTAATGGAGATTTATTTATCCTAGCTTGGACAACGACCCCTTGGACTTTACCTTCAAATACGGCTTTAGCTGTTGGTAAAGACATCGATTATGTATTTGTTGAAAGCTTTAATCCATTTAGCGGAGCTCCACAAACAGTTGTATTAGCAAAAGATTTAGTCAACAAATATTTTTCCGAAAAACATACTGATTTAAAATTCGAAGATTATAAAGTTGGCGACAAAAATATTCCTTTTAAAATTGTGAATCATTGCAAAGGTTCAGATTTAGAAGGAATCTCCTACGAACAATTATTACCATTCACTCAACCAACAGATGGCGATGCGTTTAAAGTCATTATTGGTGATTTCGTAACGACAACTGATGGTACAGGTATTGTTCATATTGCGCCAAGCTTTGGTGCAGATGACTTTAGAGTAGCTAAACAAAACGGAATAGGTTCATTAACTTTAGTTGATAAACGCGGTCGTTTTTTGCCTGAAATAAAAGACGATACATTTTTGTATGGCGAAGAATATGTAAAAGAAGCTTATCATACGGATGCTGAAAAACAAGTGGAGTTTGAAAAACAAAAACAAATTTTAGAATCAACCGGAAAAATAAAAGAATTAAAAGCTTATTTGAGTGTTGATGAACGTATTGTTTTAAAATTACAGGAAGAAGGAAAATTATTTAAAAAAGAAACCTATGAGCATAGTTATCCTCATTGTTGGAGAACTGACAAACCCGTTTTATATTATCCATTAGATTCATGGTTTATTAAATCAACGGCGGCAAAAGACCGAATGATTGAATTAAACAAAACCATTAACTGGAAGCCTGAAGCAACCGGAACAGGACGTTTTGGTAACTGGTTAGAAAACTTAAATGATTGGAATTTATCTCGTTCTCGCTTTTGGGGTATTCCAATTCCTATCTGGACAAGCGAAGATAGCTCTGAGCAAATTGTAATTGGAAGTGCCGAAGAATTAAAAAATCAAATTGATAATTCAATCGCTAAAGGATTCATGACAGAAAATCCATTAGGTAAATTTGTTCCAGGAAACTTTACGGCAGAAAATTACGACACCTTTGATTTACACAAACCTTATGCTGATAATATCGTATTAGAAAAGAACGGAAAAAAATTATTCCGCGAGCCGGATTTAATCGATGTGTGGTTCGATTCGGGTGCTATGCCTTATGCGCAAGTACATTATCCATTTGAGAACAAAGAATTAATTGACGAGAAAAAATATTATCCTGCCGATTTTATTGCAGAAGGTGTAGATCAAACACGAGGATGGTTCTTTACTTTACATGCTATTGCAACTATGAATTTTGATTCAGTTGCATACAAAAATGTGGTATCTAACGGACTAGTGCTAGATAAAAACGGAAACAAAATGAGTAAGCGTTTAGGTAACGCCGTTGATCCGTTCGAAACTATTGAAAAGTATGGTGCTGATGCGACGCGTTGGTATATGATTGCAAACGCTGCGCCTTGGGATAATTTAAAGTTTGACGTGGAAGGAATTGGAGAAGTGCAACGTAAATTATTTGGAACACTTTATAATACCTATGGATTCTTTGCTTTATATGCAAACGTCGATAACTTCGTGGTTGATTTAAACAATACGGTAAACGTTAGTAATCGTTCGGAGCTTGATAGATGGATTTTATCTAAACTAAATTCATTAGTAAAAGATGTTACTGAGCAATACGAATCATTTGAACCGCACAAAGCCGCTCGTTATATTGAGGAGTTTGTGGATGAGCATTTAAGTAACTGGTACATTCGTTTATCTCGTCGTCGTTTCTGGAAAGGCGATATGAGTGATGATAAAAAAGCAGCCTACGAAACATTATTTGAATGTTTAAATACATTGTCTAAGTTAATGAGTCCAATTGCACCGTTTTTTGCCGATTGGTTATATCAAAATTTAAACGATGTATCGGGTGAAATTAATTCGGTGCATTTAACAAACTATCCTAATGTTGATTTAAGTATTATTGACGTTAACTTAGAAAAACGAATGGAAATGGCGCAGAAAATTTCTTCGATGATATTATCAATTCGTAAAAAGGAAAATTTACGAGTTCGTCAGCCGTTACAAAAAATCCAGATTCCTATTTTAGATCCTGAATTCAGACAACATGTGGAGGCTGTAAAAGATATTATTTTAGCTGAGGTAAATGTAAAGGAGCTAGAATTTGTAACAGAAGATCAAGTACAAATAGTAAAAAACTTGAAACTTAATTTTAAAACATTAGGGAAAAAATGCGGTAAACACATGAAAACCGTTCAGGCATACTCAAATGATAATGGTGCCTTAATTATCTCAGAAATTGAAAAAACTGGGCATTTTAAAATGAATGTGGAAGGAGAAGAGATTGTTCTTGAAATAGAAGATGTTGAAATAATTCCTGTTGATATTCCAGGATGGAAAGTAGCAAACAGCGGCCAGATAACTGTGGCATTAGATGTCACTTTGACTGATTCTTTAAAAGAAGAGGGTTTAGCTAGAGAATTGGTAAACCGTATTCAAAACCTTCGTAAAGAGGGAGGGTTGAGTGTAACCGATAGGATTTTAGTAAAAATTCAACAAAATGATGGATTGGATACTGCCATTCAAAATAATTTAAACTATATTTGCGCCGAAACTCTGACAGGAGATTTACAAGTGGTACAAAATTTGTCCTCAGCCACCGCAAGTTCTGTTGAAGTTGACGAATTGGTATCGACCCTTATTTCTATAGAAAAGTTAAATTAAATTTTAAGAAAAGAATTATGGCAAAGAAAATTGTAAAACCTGCTAAAAAAGCAACTAAGCCAGCTCCAAAAAAAGCAGCTGCAAAGCCAGCTAAAAAACTAGCAAAATCAGCTCCAAAAAAAGCTGCGGCTAAACCTGTTAAAAAAGCAAGTAAGCCTGCACCAAAACCTGTAGCTAAAAAAATAGTAGCCAAAAAACCAATAACTAAAAAAGTTGTTGCAAAGAAACCCTTACCTAAACCAGCCCCAAAAAAAGTGACTAAAGTTCCCGCAAAAAAAGCAGTAAAATCAACTAAAACAGCTCCAAAACCTACTAAACCAGCACCTAAAAAAGTTGAGAAAAAAGTAGTTAAAGCTCAAGTAAAACCTACAAAAAAAGCTGAAGTTGTAAAATCAGCTAAACCAGCAGAAAAGGTAAAAGTTGTTGGAAAACCAATTGATGCTATAACGAAAAAATCAATCAAACCTTCAAAAACAGCAGCTAAATCTTCTAAAAAAGGAAAAAAAGGTGATGATGATGAAGAAGATGATATTGTTGCTGAGGAAGAAGATGATTCTGATGTAGATGTAAAAGATGATTATGAAAAACCGGAAGAAGATGATGACGCTGTTGTTGATTTAGATGAGGCTCCTGTTTTAGATTTAGAAGGTGGTGGCATCCCATTAGATGATGATGATGATGATGAAATTCCCGAAAAACGAGGACGTGGGCGCAGAAAGAAAAATGAAGGTCGTACTGCAGGTTCTGAATCTTATATTCGTAATAGACCATTGCATATTGATATTACAAAACCATTAATTAAAAAACCTCAAGCAGCTCAACCGAAACCTTTTCTAAACACAAAGGATGATAGAAGTCGTTATTCAGATAAAGAATTATTGGAGTTTAAAGAATTAATAATTGATAAATTAAAAGAAGCACAAGCAGATTATGATTTGTTAAAACAAACATTATCCAATGCTGACAATCATGGTACTGATGATACTTCTCCTTCATTTAAATTATTAGAAGATGGATCAGATGTTTTATCTAAAGAAGAAACAGCTCAATTAGCAGTTCGCCAGGAAAAATATGTCGTAAACCTTAAAAATGCATTAATGCGTATTGAAAATAAGACTTACGGTATTTGCCGCGTTTCAGGCAAATTAATTCCAAAAGAACGTTTACGTTCTGTGCCGCATGCAACTTTAGGAATTGATGCTAAATTAAATCAATCGAGCTAATTCTCTAATAATCAAACTAAAATAAAAGGTTATCTTTGTAAGATAACCTTTTGCTTTTATAGGCACCATGCTTAAAAAATATAAACTTCCAATAATAACTGTATTAACAGTTTTATTTATTGATCAATGCATAAAATTATACATCAAGTCCAATTATCCAATTGGCGAGGTGTGTCGCATTTTTGGTGATTGGAGTAGGATTACTTTTACTGAAAATCCCGGAATGGCTTTTGGCTTGGAGTTTGGCGGTAATTACGGCAAAATTGCACTTAGTTTATTTAGAATAATTGCCGTTTTTGCAGGTGTTTTTTATATAAAAAAAATAGTCAATGAAAAGGAGCATAAGGGTTTTATTATTTGCGTGTCGTTAATATTAGCTGGTGCATTAGGTAATATTTTAGATTCAGCATTTTATGGCTTGCTATTTGGAGAAAGTACCGAGTATCAAGTGGCTCAGTTTATGCCAGCAGAAGGGGGTTATACTGGATTTTTGCAGGGACATGTAGTTGATATGTTTTACTTTCCTATGTACGAGGGTAATTTTCCAACTTGGTTTCCAATTTGGGGCGGAGAACATTTCGAATTTTTTAATGCTATTTTCAATTTTGCAGATATGGCAATCTCGTTTGGTGTAGGTATTATATTAGTTTTTCAAAACATTTTATTTAAACCTAAAGTAACAACTGAACATAATAAAGCAATTTTAGAAGAAGGTGTGAGTGAACCCACGGATTCTTAGTATAATAAAAACAAAAAAAAGTCGTTTATTAACTTTTGAAACAGTGTATTTACATATTATTTATTTGCTTTGTTTATTTGCAAAGTTTTTCTCAGCATAAAGAAGAGGGAGGTGTAAACTTGCCAAAATTTTATAGTGGTAAAATGCATTTCGGTTTTGCGTTAGCCTATAACAAAACAGATTTTAGGATTCATACAATTAAAAACTCTGCTTTTCCTGACACGATTATTTCAGGCGTAAAATATGGAGTGAAAACAATTTATACAAAATCAGATCCAGGTTTTGCTCTTGGAATTATTTCTGATTTTAGATTACATCAATACTTACGGTTACGATTTACCCCTAACATTAGCTTTGCTTCAAGAAGTTTAGAATACAAGTTAGAAAATGATGACAGAGACAGTATAAAGCTGTTTAAAAAAAGTGTAGAATCAACTTTTATTATTTTACCATTAGAAATTAAACTCCAATCAAAGAGGTTAGATAATTTTGGTGCTTATATTATTTTGGGAGGAGGATATACTTTAGATTTGGTTTCGAAAAAGAAACCAATTTCAAGTGGAGGTGCAAATCAATTAGATGATGCTATACAATTAAAGCGAGACGATTTTTTTTATAGTGGAGGTGCAGGCGTTGATTTTTATTTGCAGTATTTTAAATTAGGTTTGGAACTCAAGATATTGCAAGGCACTAAAAATCTTAAACAAATACAAAATAATATATTTTCAAATAGTATTGAAAAAATAAACTCAAAAATGGCAATTTTTTCAATTACGTTTGAAGGGTAATTAATTTAACTCCTATGCGAAAATTAGTTTTTTTGATTTCCATATCAACTCATATATATTCGCAAGATAAACTAGGATATATTGCTAGTACGTATGCTGGTGTTAGTAGCATCTATTCTAACCCAACTAATTTATTAAATTCAAAAATATTTGTAGATATTAATATTGTTGGCGCAGGGCTCTTTATTGAAAACAACTTAGTTTACTTTCCTAAAAAAAAATTCTCGCCAGTCTTTAAACAGTTCACAGACCCTATACAAAATTTAAAAGAGGTTACAAAGCGTGGCTATCTAAATTTAAAAATCGAAGGTCCTTCTGTTGGAGTTTCTTTTGATAATTTTTCATTTGGTTTCTTTGTTAATGGTAGAGTAATGGGAGCTGCTAAAGTTTCAAAAGATTTAGCAACGCTTGCAATAAAAAACTCGTCGCAAAATAATTTTATCGGGAAGTCCGTTAAAAATCAAAATGCTTTTTTTTCTGCTGGTGCATGGGTAGAATTTGGACTAAATGCTGCATATATGTATAGAAGAAATCACTATAGTTTTAGAAATGTTGGCGTGAATTTAAAATATTTAGTTGGTATTATTCATGCGGATATTCGATTAAATGATTTAGATTATGATATAACAAATGATAATACATTAGATAATGTGCGTGTAAAAGCAGCCTATAAATTTAATGAGCCTAATTGGAATGCCGGAAAAGGATTCGCAGTAGATTTAGGTTGGAGTTACTCAAGAATGTTAGATCCGGTAAGTAACTATTATCCAAATAATAAAAAGGCAAACGGATGCAAGCACATTGATTATAAATATAAATTTGGAGTATCCATAACAGATTTAGGATTTATCAATTACAAAAAAAATGCTTCTGTTAAGAAAGTAGAATATGAAGATGGTGGAATTAATTTAGATAGTTCTAAAATAAATTCTGTTGAAAGTTTTGACACAGAGATTTCAAATGCGGGAAATGGCTTAAAAGTAAAAAGTAAAAATCGATTTATTGCAATTATGCCCGTTGGACTGAGTGCTCAATATGATTACAATTTCGAAAATAAATTTTATTTAAATTCAATATTAATAATTGGACCTTATATCTTCGGAAATGTAAAAAGGCCCGATATGTTAGCAACTACTATACGTTACGATCGAAAATATTTTGGAGCAGCTATTCCATTGTCTCTTTATGATTGGCGTTATCCACAATTAGGATTTTCTTTAAGGTTTGGAACTAATTTTATTATAGGTACAGATAGAGCAGGTTTTATTTTTGGAAAAGTTAGAGATACTTATGGTGCTGATATTTATTTTAATTTAAAAATTGCTCTATTCAAACACTGCGGAGCTAAAAAGAGAGGTATGAAAAGCATTTACGATTGCATAAGGAAAGACAAAGGGCTTTTATTTGATTAAGTAAATTGTTATAAATATAAATACATGAAGAATAAAAATCTTCCATTATGAAAAAGGAATTAAACTTAGCCATTGCGGCGCATATTGCTTATGATGAGCAATTATTAAAACAAGAAGTTGCTGAGCAATTATCTTTAAAATCAACCGACACTTTTTTTATTAAACCATTACGACGTAGTATTGATGCGCGTTCGCGAAACATAAAAGTAAATTTAAAATTGGCGGTGTGGATTAATGAATCTGTAACCGACGAAGATTTAGGAATTCATTACAATGATGTTTCTTCTTCTTCAAAAACAATTACAATTATTGGCGCTGGCCCAGCTGGCTTATATGCCGCATTGCGCTGTTTAGAAATAGGTATTAAACCGGTAGTGTTTGAACGTGGTAAAGATGTGAAGGCGCGAAGAAGAGATTTGGCAGCCATTAACAAGGAACATATTGTTAACCCTGAAAGTAATTATTGTTTTGGTGAAGGTGGAGCTGGAACATACAGCGATGGCAAATTATATACGCGGTCGAGTAAGCGTGGTGACATTGAACATATTTTAAAAACATTTGTATTTCACGGAGCAGATGATGTTATCTTAGTTGATGCTCATCCGCATATTGGAACAAATAAATTACCAAACATCATTTCTAATATGCGCGAAACCATTTTAAAACATGGTGGCGAAATTCATTTTCATTCTAAATTGATAGATATTAATTATAGCAATGATGAAATATCATCGGTGATAATCGAAAAACTTGTCACTTCGAGTTTGTCACTTCGAGCGGAGTCGAGAAGCGAGAAGCAAGAAATTGAACATCGTTGTTCCCATTTAATTTTAGCTACAGGTCACTCGGCTAGAGATATTTATGAATTACTAGATAAAAAGAAAATCGCTATCGAAGCAAAACCTTTTGCATTAGGAGTTCGTGTAGAGCATCCTCAGGAATTTATCGATAAAATACAATACAGTTGTCATTCGCATGATGAGGTAGTTTCAAAACGTGATTATTTGCCGGCGTCCTCTTATAGTTTGGTTCATCAGGCAAAAGGTCATGGTGTGTATTCGTTTTGTATGTGTCCGGGTGGCATTATAGCGCCATGTGCAACAGCTCAAAATGAAGTTGTTACCAATGGTTGGAGTCCCTCAAAAAGAAATAATCCTTATGCTAATAGCGGTATTGTGGTTGGTTTAGAATTAATTGATTTTGAACCCTACAAAAAACATGGAGCATTAGCTGGCCTACAATTACAAAAAGAAATTGAGCAAAAAGCCTGGCAAATGGGAGGGAAAACACAAACTGCTCCAGCGCAAAATTTACAAGATTTTATCAATAATAAAGTGAGTTCTAAATTAATTGATTGTTCTTATCAACCAGGCACACAATCAGTGCAAATGAATGACGTGTTAGGTAAAATGATTGGCACAACTTTACAAGAAGGCTTTAAAGCTTTTGATAAAAAAATGAGAGGTTATGTGAGTAACGAGGCTATAATTGTGGGAGTAGAATCTCGCACATCAACACCTGTGAGAATTCCGAGAGATAAGTTTACATTACAACATGTGCAATTAAAAAACTTATACCCTTGTGCCGAAGGTGCCGGTTATGCTGGTGGCATTGTAAGTGCGGCAATGGATGGTGTGAATTGTGTAAATGCCATTGCAGCTATACTGTAGGAGGATTCAAATTATTTTTATCTTTTTCCTCCATAACTTTTCTTTGTCTTTTATAGATATAAACCCCACCCACTAATAATGCTGCAAAAATAAATAACCCTAACATTCCCCATACTAAACCTCCGGTAGATTTTACAATAACTAAAAAAACAACGGCTACTAAAATTATGGTAGCAAGTTCGTTAAACAAACGTAATTTAAATGAAGTGGCTTTGA
>JBILOV010000128.1:0-6871 GCA_044374335.1 Bacteroidia bacterium
TAAGCAAAACGCAACAACCGTTAACGGCAAATTAAAAGTAGGAGAATGGTCTGTTTTACAAACATGTCAGTTCTCAGGAAACGTTAGTATAGGTAAAAACACAAAGATAACGAATGCCATCATTAGCGGGAACATCACCATTAGTGATCACTCGAAAATCATTGATGGAGTTGAATTACACGGCCATATTGAAATTGGTAAAAACACTACTATTAACGGTCCTAATACAGATTTACGCTGTATGTTAAACCAAATCACAATTGGTAATTTTTGTTCAATAGCACGAAATGTGACGTTTCAGGAATATAATCACAATCATCAAAAACTAACGACGTATATGGTAAGGAAAAATTTAGAGGGAAAACCCTTTAAAGAAGATGTCATATCAAAAGGCCCAATCGTTGTTGAACATGATGTTTGGATAGGAACCCACTGCGTAGTTTTGTCTGGCGTTAAAATTGGCACAGGCGCTATAGTAGCTGCCAACAGTGTTGTTTCGGCTAACGTTCCTCCTTATGCTATTGTAGCTGGTTCACCAGCTAAAATTATAAAATATCGGTTTAGTGAAAACACTATATCATCATTATTACAATCGCAATGGTGGACTAAACCACACACAGAGATTATTGCTTTATTCAATAATTTTAAACCTTAATCATGAAAGTATTGTATATCTATCTTGATAACGTTACTTCTTTAGGTGTAGTTAAAAAAGTTAAAAGTAAAATAAAATTATTATCTAAATCCGGTATTGAAATTGAGGGGATTTTTTTGAATAGAAAAATTCAGTCAGCTCGGTTCGAAGATAACATTTCTTATGTGCCTTTATCTATTCCTGATTTACCTTTATTATTTAATAGACGATACATCAGAAATTTTAAATTACTTTTTCAAAATAATCATGATTTAAAATATTTATATAAATCGTTGAATATAGAAGTTGCAAAAAGAGAATTTGATGTTATTCTTTTTAGATATCCCATATCTAATAAATATTTATATAGATTTTGTAAAAAGTATAAAAATAAGATTGTTTTTGAACATAACACTAAAGAGTTAGTAGAACTACAATTAAATGATAAAAGAGATTTAGATTATAAAAATGAGCTAAAATATGGCTCTAAAGTTTTAAATAATTCTAGAGGAATAATAGGTGTTGGATATGAAGTTGTTCAATATCAAATGGAACGTTCTAATCACCCTAATCTTTCAAATGCAGTAATTCCAAACTCAATTGAAGTTGATGAATTAAAAACAAGAGATATACCTTACTTTGATGAGATTTCATATAATTTTTTATTTTTAACAGGCTCACCATCGCCTTGGGTAGGAATTGATATTGTATTAAAATCATTAAGTGAGTTTAAGGATACAATAAAAAAAATTAATCTTTATATCGTAGGGAAAGAAAATCCTCAGTTAGTTGAATTGAGCAATTCTTTAAATTTAAATGAGATAGTACATTTCGAAGGAGAAAAAAAAGGTATTGAGTTAGATTATTATTTCAATAATTGTCATGTGGCTTTTGGAACAATGGCCATGCAAAGAGTTGGTCTTTCAGAGCACTCTTCCTTAAAAGTATTAGAGTATGCATCAAGAGGTATTCCTTTTATTATTGGTTATGATGATACAAATTTTTATAAAACTATAGAATTTGAAACGTTTGTATTAAAATTAGCTTACACGGGCAGTTCATTTGATTTTAAAAAGGTAATCGATTTTACGGATAGAGTATTCAAATTAAAAAATCATTCACAAGCCATTAAAAAACTAGCAACTCAATATCTAGACACTTCTTTAAAAATGGATCAATTGAGTCAATATTTACTGACTTTAAAGTAGTGGGTTTATAATAAATGGGGTATAAAAATCTAATATTATTTACATCATCTTTTCCTTACGGCACAGGCGAAGAGTTTTTAGAGACAGAAATTTTATATTTATCTAAATCTTTCAGTAAAGTTATAATATATACAAGTTCTTCAAATGGCGAGGTTAGAAATGTTCCTGATAATGTTTTTGTAAAAACTATTTCATTTAATAACGAATTCTCGGTTAAAAAGGTATTTATAAATAATTTTTTTACCTTAATGAATATATTTTATTATGAAATTATATTATCTAAAAAAAGGATTTATTTCTTGAGAAATATTGTCTTTTTTATAAATGAGATTTTTTGGAAATTAAATCATGTGAATCAAATATATAAAGAAATCAAATCATGGTTTGGACCAGAAACATTATTTTATACTTATTGGTTTGATAATTGGGCATCCTATTTAAGTATTATTAAGATAAAATATTTTTGCGATATAAATTACATAACCAGAATTCATGGATTTGATTATGAGCCATCTCGAAGAAATAATATGTTTATTCCATTTCGTTGTTTTGAAATGCATCAGGTAAAAGCAATTTATTCGGTGAGTGCTTATGGTGTTAGGATTATTAAAAACGAATACCCTTTTTTTAAGAAGATAAGCATATCAAGATTAGGTGTTAATGAAAAAGGTGTCAATCCTTTTAAAAGTGGCGAAACGTTTGAATTAGTATCCTGTTCTTCAATCATTCCATTAAAAAGAATTCATTTGATTGTTGAGATTTTAGAAAAAACATCTTTTCCAATAAATTGGGTTCATTTTGGTGACGGAATTGAAATGAGTAATATTCAAGAGAAAATTAAAAAACTTCCTTCTAACATAACCGTTAAATTAAAAGGTTCACAAAGTAACAATTATGTAATTTCATATTATCATAATAATCCTATTGATTTATTTATAAATGTGAGCAAATTTGAAGGCGTCCCGGTTTCAATTATGGAGGCAATGAGTTTTGGTATACCATGCATTGGATGCGATGTTGGTGGCGTTTCTGAGATAGTAAATAATGAAACTGGATTTTTATTTAAAAAAGATTTTCATCCAAATGAAATTTCTCAGTGTATAGAATTATATTATCGTAAATCTGAACAAGAAAAGATAGTTTTTAGAAATACTGTGAAATTATTTTGGGAGAAAAATTACAATGCAGAAAAAAACTACATAGATTTTATAAAAACCATGGCTCCAAATCAAATTGTATAAATGAATTGGTAATTATTACCAACCTTTTTTAATGAAAAAAATCATATATATATATTCTGGAGTTGACTCATTAAGCAATAGTTCAGGTGTTCAAAAGAAGATACTTTCTAAAATAAAAGGCATTAATGATTTGGGGATTTTTTGTCAAGGCATTTCATTTTCTAATCAAATAACCGAACCCTTAATTATTAATAAATATTTAACGGTAATCCCTTATGAAAAAAATAGTAGAAAGTATTTTAATTCATTTTATCAGCAAAAATTATTATTTAGGGCAGTTTCAGAATATTTAAGTTCAGAAATGAAATTATTTACTCATGTAATTTTTAGATACCCTTTAGCATCTATGTCGTTGTTGTATCTTACTAAAAAATTCAATAAAAAAATTGTATTTGAACATAATACAAAGGAAGTTGAAGAAGTGGCACTTCAGGCAAAATTATTTAGAACTTCTTTAAAGTTTTCAATTAAACCTGGATATTTTATTTATTTAATAGAAAGAGGCTATTTGACAGTTTGGCAAGAAAAAATTTTAGGAAAAAAAATATTTAAATATGCTAAATCAGGATTGGCTGTTACAACAGAAATTGCTGAATATGAAAAAAATCGTCAATCAAAGTATAATGTCAATGTCCTAACTAATGGTATTGAAGTTGAGAAATCAAAATTAAGAACTCCTCTTGATTTTAATGGATTGGAACTAAAACTTTTTATGCTCTTAGGTTCACAAAATGTTTGGCATGGGGTTGATAGGTTAGTGAAAAGCATTGCAAATTACAAGGGCACATGCCTTTTTAATATTGATTTGATAGGAAGTATAAGTAAAGAAGATGAAAGTTTGATTGAATATTATAAATTGAATGACAGGATTAGGATTATGCCCTCAGTTAACTCGGAAACCCTTGATTATTCTTTAAATCAATACCATTTTGGGATAGGTACTTTAGCAGCATTTAGAAAAGGTTTAACAGAAGCAACGCCATTAAAAACAAGAGAATATATGGCTAGAGGCTTTGCTGCTATAATTGGCTATGAGGATACTGATTTTGAAAACCATCCTGAATTTAAAAAATATTGTTTGCAGGTTAAGCCTGATGAATCATTAATTGATTTTGAAGTTGTAGTTGAATTTGCGAAAAATATTTTCAGAGAAGAGAACCATCATCTTAAAATTCGTGAACTTGCTGTTAAATACTTGGATGCCAAAGTTAAAATGCAGCAACTTGTAATATTACTCGATTAATACGGACCTTAAAAAAAAGTATTTTCTTGAATAAACCCATTCTCTGTTTCTTTACTAATTCTTATCCATACGGCAATGGAGAAACTTTTATTGAAAATGAATTGAATATTATCGCGCCATTTTTTGATGTCATATACTTGTTTCATAAATCAAAGACTGAGGAAAGAAGGCCTATTCCATCTAATGTTAAGCTTATCTATATCGAACCAATCAATAAGACGATTAAAAAAAAATCTATCGGTAATGGTTTAGTGTTGGTTAATTTAATTTTTAATGAGTTTTTATTTTCTCGACAAAAAATATTATTCCTCAAAAATCTAAAGTATAATATAGCATATGCTTTAAATGGCATTTATTATTCAACCCAAATTAAACATGCTCTGGATGGCAAAGTTTTAAAGCAGGCATTTTTTTATTCTTATTGGTTTTTCGATTGGAATTTTTCTCTTTCAATTTTAAAACGAAATAAGGTTATATCAAAAAATTATACTAAGGCGCATGGTTTTGATATTTATGAAGATAATGGAAAACCTAATTATTTACCGTATCGTCTGTTTTGTTTAATTAATACAGATAAGGTGTTTACAGTTTCTCAAGTAGGAGCCAATTATTTAAAAACTATTTATCCGGAGTTTTCTTCAAATATTTCATGTTCCTATTTAGGAACACTTGATGCGGGAATAAACCGAGAGCCTTCTCCAGATTTACCTATACATATTGTGTCTTGTTCAAATATTGTATCTGTAAAAAGATTACACCTAATTGTAGAAATACTTAAACATTGCCATAAAAAAATTTTATGGACTCATATTGGAGATGGCAAATTAAAAAAGGATATTTTACTACAAATAAAATCATTAGCTGATAATTGCTCCGTTAATTTTAAAGGTCAATTAAGTTCTTCAAGGATTGTTGAATTTTACAACCAAACGCCAATTGATGTATTTATTAATTGTAGTATTTCTGAAGGATTACCAGTTAGTATAATGGAAGCGATAAGCTTTGGTATCCCCGTAATAGCAACGGATGTTGGTGGAACAAAAGAAATTGTAACATCGGTAACAGGCTATTTAATAGATGAGACATTTAATGTAAAAAATATAGCGACACTAATTCAGAACTTACGAGATGATAATTCATTTAACAGGAATGCCATAAAAGCTTTTTGGGTAAACAATTTTTCCGCTTATAATAATTACACACAATTCCTAAAAGCATTCAAATAGATCGATAATCTAATTAGATTACAGAGTAAAGTTAAAACAGTATATTAGTATAAAAAAATAAACATATGATTAATAGTATAAGATTAAAAATCGCTTTTTTGCGCCTTAAATATTATTTAAATAGTATTAAAAACAAGAGTTACACAGTAGAGAGTATTATGCAAGATTTATTTAATAAAAAGCTTTCACTTATCCAACCATGGCAATATGAAAGTGAATTTATTAAGTTATTAGAGTTTTATAGCAATTTGAATCCACGAAAAGTTATGGAAATTGGAACAGCAAACGGAGGTACATTGTTTGCACACTGCAAATTAGCAAAAGATAATGCCACGATTATAAGCGTGGATTTGCCTGGAGGTAAGTTTGGTGGTGGTTATCCTGAATGGAAGACTCCAATTTATATGGAGTTTGCAAAGTCGGGACAAAACTTACATTTAATTAGAGGTAACTCTCACGCCGAGGATACTGTTAAAAAAGTTAAAGATATTTTAAGAGGCGAGCTTTTGGATTATTTATTTATTGATGGCGATCATACTTATGATGGTGTAAAAAAAGATTTTGACACATATTTCCCATTCGTTAAATCAGGTGGAGGTATTATTTTTCATGATATTGCTATGCATAATCAATCACTTTGCGAGGTTGATAAATTTTGGGACGATATAAAATCAGGATATAAGCATCATGAATTTATTAAAGATGTTGATTCCGGAAAATATGGTATAGGTGTTATTATTAAATAAATAATTTTTATTAATAATTTATATCACGCATAAATGAAATATTATTCACTGCTTTCAATTAATTTGTATTTAACTATTTTAATCCTTATAATTTTGTAGTTTTTTTATAGTATCAATTGTATGTTTGTCTTTATAATTCCAAGGGTTCCTATAAAAATGAGAAATTCATTAAGGGATGAACTGTGGGAGATTTCCAAAAAATCTTTATTGAATCAAACTTCTAAAAACTGGAAGGCAATAATTATTGGTGATACAAAACAAGAAAATTTAAACAGTGAGTATTTTATAACCCTAAAATTCGACGATTATTCAAAGCATGATAAAATTAAGTTGGCTTTAGATTTTTTAAAACAAAACCAATCTTTTCAAGCTGAATATTTAATTCGTTTTGATGATGATGATATTTTCTCCGAAAAAATTTTAAATGATATAGAAAGATTACCACAGAAGTATGATTGTTATTATGACGAATATCATGTTTATCTAGATAGTGTTTATCTTAAATTATCTTATAAAAAAAATAGTTGGATTCCAAATACAGCAATACATAAATATGAACATGCTATTACCCCA
>JBILOV010000129.1:0-6851 GCA_044374335.1 Bacteroidia bacterium
CTATTATTCCTGCGGAATGTGAAAAATTTCCAAATGATATTTTAATTACTGTTACTAATAAATCAACAGGAGAAATAATTGGAAATTATAGACCAAAACAAAATGGAACATTTACAACTGTTTTAACTCCTAATATTAATTATAATTTTTCATACATAATTAAAGGACAGGAATTTTACAATGAAGATGTTTTTGTATCAAACGACTCTGTTTACCAAGAGATTAAAAAAGAAATTAATTTAGATCCTATAAATTTATTAGGACTAGCTAAAGCTAAAGGAGTTATTTTGAATACTGTAGTTTTAAATAATGCAAAAGATAAACAACCGGTTTCTAATGCAAAAATTCTTTTAACGGTTAAAGGGGGCTCTGCCGTCAGTTTTGAAGTTAATCTAGACGGTAAAAAAGATGCCACACAGCTTGAGTATAACAAAACTTATTCAATTTCAGCAGAAATAAACGGAAAGAAAACTAAAGTAGTTTCGTTTAATACCATTGGGATAAAAGGAAGTAAATCTATTACTCAGGTACTATATTTAGATGATTCTGATTTAGCGGTTAATGGTGGCAATAATAGTAACATAAACTATACGCCTAATGTAGCTTGTGGATCCCCAATTAAATACAAACATAATTTTTCTTATAATGAAAATAAAATTGATGAAGCAAATGATTGGGAGGTTTTAATAAACGCAATTGTCAGTAAAACAAAAGAATGTAATCCAACAGTGAAAATTATGTCAAGTGCTTCTCAGGTTCCAACTCGAGCTTACTCAAATAATAAAGGATTAGCTAAGTCGAGAGCAAACAAAATGGAAGAACAAATTAAAGCAGCAGTTGCTGATAAAGGAGGAGATTCCAAAAAAATAAAATTTGTGAAACTATCAGCAGTAAGAGGTCCTGTTTATGCAGCCGATTATAAAGACACGAAAAAATATGGACCTTTTCAATATGTTAAAGTAATTGCCAGATAATATTATAATTAGCATATAAAAAACACCGAGCTTTTTTAGTTCGGTGTTTTTGTTTTAATACCTTTGTAAACTATGCAAAAAGAATGGTTTTCATCTTGGTTTGATACTTCTTATTATCATACTTTATATAAACATAGAGATGACTCTGAAGCGTCTTTGTTTATAGATAACATTACAAATTATTTAAAACTTGATAAAGGGTCTATTTGCTGGGATTTGTGTTGTGGGAAAGGTAGGCATAGTTTGTATTTGAACAAAAAAGGTTTTCGGGTTATAGGTACAGATCTATCTGAACAAAGTATTTTTGAAGCAAATAAAAGTGCTAATGAAACTTTAGAATTTTATGAGCATGATATGCGTAAATTGTTTCGCACAAATTACTTTGATGTTGTTTTTAATTTATTTACAAGTTTTGGTTATTTTGAAAGTCGTCAGGATGATTTGAACGTATTTAGTTCTATTGCTAAATCTTTAAAACCAAACGGACTATTTGTTTTTGATTTTTTAAATGCAGATTATGTTAGAAGTTCTATGGTATCAGCCGATACTAAAATAATGGAAGGTATTACATTTCATATTTCTAAAATAATTGAAAATAACACCATAATCAAGAATATTGATTTTGAAGATAGCACCAAAAAATTTCATTTCGAAGAACGAGTAAAATTATTTGAGAAAACGTATTTCGAAAGCTTAGCAAATGATTGTAATTTACAAATTATAAATACTTTTGGGAATTACCAATTAGAAGAATTTAATCAAAAAAGTTCTCCACGATTAATATTAGTATTACAAAAAAAATGAATTTAGGATTACTTACATTATATTTAGCTTTACCTGTATTAATTATAGGAGCAGTATTTTTATCTCTTAAAATACAAGCAAAAAATTTGCGATTTTTGTTAGCATTCAGTGCTGCTTATCTTTTTGCAATTTCTGTTACCCATTTATTACCCGAATGCTATGAAAATAGTAATTATAAATTGGTTGGATTATTTATTTTAATTGGATTTTTTATTCAAATCGTTATTGAATTTTTTAGTGCTGGTATTGAACATGGTCATATTCACGCTCATTCTGATTCATGTAAAAAGCATTTACCAGTTGGTATGATTACAGGATTGTATTTACATTCTCTTTTAGAAGGTTTACCAATCTACCAAAGCGGTATTATTGAATCGCACTCACACACATTATTATCAACTCAACAATCATTAGTTTTTGGAATTACAATTCATAATATACCAATTGCAATTGCCTTTGTTACTTTATTATTAGAACATAAGGCATCTAAATTAAAAACAATATTGTTATTGTTGGGATTTGCATTAATGGCTCCTATGGGTTGTTTGATTAGCTATGTGTTAAATTCGATAGGTGTAAATAATTATGATGGATTTTTAAAATTATCCTTCGGAGTTGTAATTGGTATATTTTTACATATCTCTACAGCCATTATGTTTGAAACTGGAGAAAATCATCGGTATAATTTAGCTAAAATAATGTCGATGATTGCTGGTGTTTTTTTGGCAGCCTTAATTAGTTAATATGTTAATTAGTCAATGTAGCGATTAGAGAATTTGACAATTAAATAAAAAACCATTTTAATTTAAACATCATTGGATCAAACAATAAATAGCACTTCTCAAACAACTTTTTTTGTTGATGTTATTGTTCCACTATCAGTGGCAAATAAATTTACGTATCGTGTTCCAAAAGAATTGAATGAGCAAATAGTTGTTGGAAAACGAGTTATTGTTCAGTTTGGAAAAACAAAATTTTACACAGCTATTATTTATAATGTACATCCTAATCCTCCAAAAGATTATGTAGCAAAATATATAGATTCAATATTAGATGACGAACCCATTGTAACAAAAGCACAATTACAATTATGGGATTGGATTTCGCATTACTACCTATGTAATCCAGGTGATGTGATGAATGCCGCTTTGCCAAGTGGTTTAAAATTAAGTAGTACATCACACATTACTATTAATACAGATTTTAGTTTAGATGAAATGCCGTATGATTATTTTACAGAAAAAGAACATAGGGTTTTAGAAGCTTTGCAAATAAATTCTTCCTTGAGTTTTGATGATGTTAGCGTTATCCTTTCCACAAAAACTGTTCAGGGGTTTATTAATAAGTTAATTCAAAAAGGTGCTATAGTTATTTACGAAGAAATTAAAGATAAGTATAAGCCTAAATTAGTTGATTACATTGGTGTTAATCCAACTTTATTGAATAATCAAATGCAATTAAAAGAAGTATTGGATACTTTAGAAAAAAAAGCATTTAAGCAGGCTGAACTTTTATTGATGGTGCTTCATCTTTTAAAATCTGATGAAACAACCAAGCAATTAGGTTTAGTAAAAAAAGCAACGTTACTAAAAACTTTTGATACAGCTGTTATTAAAGGTTTAGTTAAAAAAGAAATTTTAATTGAAACTGAACTTGAAACAAGTCGCTTGTTATTTGACAATAAAGAAAAGACTAATAAAACACTTAATGAATTTCAAATAAAAGCAGTTAAAGAAATTGAACACCAGTTTGAAACTAAACAAGCCATTTTATTGCATGGAGTAACAGGAAGTGGAAAAACTGAAATTTATTCGGAATTAATTAATAAAGTTATTGCTCAAGGAAAACAAGTGTTATACCTTGTTCCCGAAATTGCATTAACCACTCAATTAATAAGCCGTATCAGAGCAGTATTTGGTAATTCAGTTGGCATTTATCACTCAAAGTTTAGCGAAAATGAACGTGTTGAAATTTGGAATTCTATTTTGCATGAAGACGACCATAAACAAGATGCTAAACATTTTAATATTGTTTTAGGAACACGGTCTGCTTTATTTTTACCATTCAATAATTTAGGATTAATTATTATTGATGAAGAACATGATAATTCCTATAAACAACAAGATCCTGCACCACGTTATCATGCTCGCGATGCAGCCATGTATTTAGCTAATTTACACAAAGCAAAAGTTTTATTAGGAACTGCAACACCTTCTTTTGAAAGTTATTATAATGCATTGCATAGTAAATTTGGTTTAGTAAGAATAGCTGAGAGGCATGGAAATGCAAGTTTACCATCAACGGTTGTGTGCGATTTAAAAAAAGAAACGCAGCAACAACAAAATAAATCTATCTTTTCTCATCAATTAGTTGATGCTATTACACAAGCTTTGGCAAAAAAAGAACAAGTCATTTTGTTTCAAAATCGCCGTGGTTTTGCTCCGTATACTGAATGTACCAGTTGTAATTGGATACCACATTGTAACCACTGCGATGTTGCGTTGATTTATCATAAACAAACAAATAAATTAAGTTGTCATTATTGCGGCTACGCTATGCAACCTCCAACAAGTTGTGGCGCTTGTGGAAATAATAATTTAAAATACAAAGGGTTTGGCACAGAAAAAATTGAAGAAGAAATAGAAATTTTATTTCCCTCAGCTAAAGTGGCCCGCATGGATTTAGATACAACCAGAAGTAAATATGCTTATAAACAACTTATTGATGAATTTGAATTAGGCAATATTGATATTTTAGTAGGTACACAAATGGTTACTAAAGGTTTGGATTTTGATAACGTAAGTGTAGTTGGCGTTTTAAATGTGGATAGTGTTTTAAATTTTCCGGATTTTCGTTCTTTTGAAAAAGCCTATCAGTTAATTGTTCAAGTAAGTGGCAGAGCAGGGCGCAAGGATAAAAAAGGAACTGTTTATATTCAAACTAACCAGCCGGAACATTCTGTAATAAATCATGTTTTAGACGATAATTATTTACAGTTTTATCAATCTCAAATAAATGAACGCGAACAATTTCATTACCCACCTTTTACCCGCGTAATTGAATTATCAGTTGTTTCAAAAGATGTAAATGTGGTAAATGATATAGCTCAACAATTAGCTAATCAATTAAAACCATTATTTGGTGGCATGATGTTAGGCCCAGAATTTCCATTAATAGCGAAAATAAAAGATCAATATCATAAACGTATTTTATTAAAAATTAACAGAGAATATTCGCCAACACAGGTTCGTAATTTATTAAAACAAGAAATTGATACGCTTCAATACAATAATAAAAAAAGTATTTACCGTTTGCAGATAGATGCTGATCCGGTTTAAGAAAATTGATATATTTTATTAATAAGAGCGTAAAAATTATTTGTTGTATTGATTATTTACACTATCAATTTTAGTCTAATTTATAAAGGTTAAAGAATGGTTCGCTCAAATACAAACGTATTACCTACTTTTTATAATTTGCAATACCTTCATCTAACCAATTAATATATTCAGGAATACTAGGATTATAACCTCGGATTGTATTTAAAACTTTTTCATTCCCGTCCACTAAAACATATAACGGTTGCGTACTTTGTCCGTAAACTTTTTCTTCCATATATTTAAACTTATCACCAATATCAGTAATTTGCCTTTCTTTACCATACCATTGCACCGTCATAAATTCTTTAGGATCTAAGGCACGCTTATCATCCACATACAAAGATACTAGTACTACATTATTATTTAAACGATTGGTTACTTCTGCATCCGGCCAAACGTAATCTTCTGTTTTACGACAATTAGCACAAGCATGACCGGTAAAATCAATTAACAAAGGTTTGCCAACTTTTTTAGAATAAGCTAATGCGTTTTCATAATCATTTTTAAAATGAACAATTCCATTTTTATTTACTTCCATAAATTTTCCAAACTCTGCATCTTGCGGAATCGCACTTTTGGCAGAAGTTCCATTTCCAGAACCACCAAATCCATGAGGAGATTCTGAATATTCTAATGGTGGTAAAATACCGCTAAATAATTTTAATGGTGCGCCCCACATTCCCGGCATTAAATAAATCACCATAAAAAAAGATAGCATTGCAATAAATAATCTTCCTACCGAAACATGTTTTAAATCGCTATCATGTGATGTTTTAAACATACCTAATAAATACATCGTTAATAAAGCAAATATCACAATCCATAAACCCACAAAAACTTCGCGAGTTAAAACACCTGCTTGAACAACTAAATCGGCATTAGAAGCAAATTTTAAAGCCAAAGCTAATTCTACAAATCCTAAAGTAACTTTTACAGCATTTAACCAACCACCTGATTGTGGTAATGAATTTAAATAACCCGGAAACGCTGCAAAAAAACCAAATGGTAATGCCAATGCCAGCGAAAAACCAAACATCCCCCAAAATGGTCCGGAAATATTTCCGGTAGAAGATGCTTCTACTAATAAAGTTCCAATGATTGGACCGGTACAAGAAAAAGAAACCAATGCCAAAGTAAATGCCATGAAGAAAATGCCTATGTAGCCGCCTCTATCTGATTTAGCATCCATTTTGTTAACAAATGCACTTGGCAAGGTAATTTCAAAAGCACCTAAAAATGACATAGCAAAAACTAACAATAGAACAAAAAATGCCAAATTAAACCAAACATTTGTTGACAATGAATGCAGAGCGCCTGCACCAAATATTAAGGTAACACCTAAACCTAAAGCAACATACAAAATAATAATAGAAATAGAATATAATAAAGCATTACGAACACCTTGAGCTTTAGTTTTACTTTGTTTGGTAAAAAAACTCACGTTCATTGGAATCATAGGAAATACACAAGGTGTGAGTAATGCTAATGCGCCACCAATAAAACCGGCAATAAAAATAGTCCACCATGATTTTGGCTCGTCTTGTTCGTTAGCTTTTAACTCAGCTTGCTTAACGTTTACATTTTTTGGTTCAGATGTTATCTCATTGGCTTCTGCCAAAACAGAATCTGCTTTTGAAACGGTATCTTTAATAGATGTAACTAACGCAGTCTCAGTAACTGTATTTGTTGCTTG
>JBILOV010000130.1:0-6850 GCA_044374335.1 Bacteroidia bacterium
TATGAGTTAAACAAATACCTTTGTATACAAATATAAACTTTTCCTATGGAATTTGACCAATCCCCTCGACCAAAAAAAATTATCGTATTATTTCCAATTATATTATCATTGGTTTTAGTTATAGGAATTTGGTTAGGATATTTTTTAAGTAAGCGCATTGATAGTAGTTCATATTTAAATCAAAATTATCGATCTTCAACTAATGATAAAATTAATAGTTTATTAGAGTATATTGAATATCAATATGTGGATACTATTAATAAAAAAGATTTAGTTGAGAAAACAGTAACATCCATGTTGCAGAGTTTAGACCCCCATTCGAGTTATATTGCCGCAAGTGAATTTGAATCTGTAAATGAGCCGTTAGAAGGCAACTTTGATGGAATAGGCGTAGAGTTTAATATTATAAGAGATACAATTCGTGTAATAAATCCTATTGAAGGCGGTCCTTCTGAAAAAATTGGAATACGTGCCGGTGATAAAATTATAAAAGTAGAAGGAAAGAAGGTTGCAGGTATTAAGATTACCAATAAAGATGTTTTTAGTAAATTAAGAGGAAAAAGTGGAACTACTGTTACTGTAACAATTTTGAGAAGTGGAATTGAAAAACCTTTGGAGTTTAAAATAATAAGAGACGCAATTCCCTTATATAGTTTGGATGCTTCATATATGATAAATTCAACTATTGGATATATTAAAATCAGTAAATTTGCGGCTACTACCTATCAGGAATACTTAAAAGCATTTAACGATTTAAGTAATCAAGGAATGAAAAAATTAATTTTGGATTTGCGAGGAAACCCTGGCGGATATTTAAACGCAGCAGTTGATATTTCGGATGAATTTTTAACCAATGGCTTACAAATTGTTTATACGCAAGGAAAGGCAAATCCTAAAAAAACATATAAAGCAACCGAGCACGGAAGTTTTGAGAACAATCCATTGGTTGTATTAATAGATGAAGGTTCAGCGAGTGCAAGCGAAATTGTAGCAGGAGCGATACAAGATAATGATAGAGGAACAATTATTGGAAGACGCAGTTTTGGAAAAGGTTTGGTTCAGGATCAAATGCAATTACCTGATGGTTCAGCTATTCGTTTAACCATTGCCCGCTATTACACCCCAACTGGTAGATGTATTCAAAAGCCCTACTCGGATGATAAGGATCAATATTATAACGAGGAATATGATCGTTATTTAAATGGTGAATTATTAAACGAGGATAGTATTAAACTAGACAAAACTAAAAAATATAGAACCCCAGAAGGGAAGACTGTTTATGGTGGAGGTGGAATTATGCCGGATGTTTTTGTACCTATTGATACAGCTAAAGCAAATTCAGTTTTAAATAAAATATTTTATTCGGGAGCTATAAATCTTTTTGCGTTTGAGTATGCAGATAAAAATCGTGCAATCTTAAAAAAATATGGTTCCGCTAAAAACTTCATTAACCAATTTGAAGTTAGCACAACAATTTTAGAGGAATTTTATACTTATTGTGCTGCAAAGGATTTACCCTTAACGACTAAAGGTAAAGAAAAAACAAATGAAGCTCTAAAGCCATATTTAAAGGCATTTATTGGACGGGATGTGTTTGATAAAGAGGCCTATTATCCAATTTTAAATCAAAAAGATAAGTGCATTATAAAGGCAACAGAAGTACTTTCTGAGTAAAAAAATCGTATTTTTGAATTATAAATAGTAATTATGAATTTAAAATCTTTAGCCATTCCTTTTGTTACTCTTTCAGTTGTCTTAATTTCTTGTAGCCAACACTCGGAGGATCAAAAAAATAAAACATCTAGCGAAGAAATCGCTGTTGATTCTACAATTAATGCAAGCGAAAGTCTTTCTTCTGATGATAATGAAGTAACGTATAGTTTGCCCTCTGCATTGCAAATAGCCTATGTATTTAAAAAATCAGGAGCAGGTTTTATTCCTTCACTTCTAAATAGTAAAGAAAACAGTACTAAGTATAATGTAAGTAATTACAAAAGAGCTGTGAACTTTGGAATATACAGTGCTGATTTGTCATATTGTTTATTTAATAAAAAATATCAAGAGTCTAAAGAATACATAAAAACATGTAAAGAGGTTGGTTCTGCACTGGGATTGAATCAGGCTTTTGAGAGTGATAACATGGCTCAACGTTTTGATAAAAATATTACCAACGAAGATTCCGTAATAAAAATTGTATCAAACATTCAGTTAAAAACAGATTTGATGTTAGAACAAAATAAACAAAAGCATATCACTGTTATTGCTTTTGCCGGAGCCTGGACTGAGAGTATGTTTATTGCTACTGAAGTTTATACTAAGGGAAAAAATAAAAAAGTATTAGTAAGTTTAATGGAGCAGTTGTTGTTATCTGAAACAGTTATTAAAGCTCTTAAGAATTATCAAACCTCAGAAAAAGAAATGCCACTGTTAATTTCTTCCATTGAAAAAATACATTCTCAATTTAATACTATTGCATCTGTAAAAACAGCTATTGAAAAAGATGAAGAAATGGATTTCAATTTAATGGCTGTTACTGAAAATGAAATAAATACTATAACTGAATCAATAAAAGTATTACGAACAAGTATGATTGACTAATACTTAAATAATTAAAATAAACTTTATGGTTCCCGATAGCTATCGGGATAAAAAATAATAAATATATACACATGAAAAATTTTTTTAAATCTATATTTAGTATCGTTATCATTTTTATGATGATGGCATTTCAGAGCGGCGATGTATTATGTAATGCCAAAGAATTAAAAGAAAAAGCAAAAAATTTACTTGATTCTTACAAGTATGATAGCTCCGAATTAACCCGTATCCTATATAAAAACAAAGAAACTTTAAAAGAGGTTGAAGTTCCTTTATTTATAGGGGAAAAATACCGTATTGTGTTTGAATTAGAAGCGTTGCCAAAGCAAGTTGAAGTTCAAATCTATAATAAGGATAAAGATTCAAAAAATAGAAAATTATTATTTTCTTCTAAAGATATAGGTGCGGATAAAAAAGAATTTCAATTTGAAGTATCTAAAGCACGTCACGTATACATAGATTATGTTATTCCTCCATCTGAGGCTGGTTCATACAGTGGATGTGCTGTATTTATGGTTGGCTATAAATAATTTTGTTAGAGATATAATACTCAATGTTATTTCTAAAAATGTTTTTATAGTGTATAAAAACAGGGCTTATTTAAATTTATAGAATTAGTTTTTTAATCAGATATCAATTGATTTTTTATGTCTGTTTTTTAAGTTATTTTAATCTTGTTTAAATCGATTTGAAACAATATCAAAATTCAAGTATTTTTTGATAGAAGTTTTTAAACAATATCCAACTTGCAATAGCGTTATATAATTTCTACTTTAGTATCAATGAATATTTATTCAAAAAAGCAACAATGGAAATGGTTACTATTTATAGTTGCTATTTTTATTGTCTTTTCGTCTTTATGGTACACTGATAAATTGGTAAATAGTATAAAAGATGACGAAGAAAAAAAAGTGCGGCTTTGGGCTGAGGCGGTTCAAAAAAAAGCAGGGCTCGTAAAATTTACGAACGATTTATTTCAAAAATTACAAACTGAAGAACGAAAAAAAGCGGAATTGTACGCATTAGCAACAAAGGAGTTAAGTTCCGATGTTTTTACTATTTCAGAGTTTGTTTTGAAAGTTTTGCAGGATAATACAACTGTTCCGGTAATTTTAACGGATGACGACGATAATATAACAGCTAGTAGGAATTTAGATTCTACCATTGAAAATAGCACTGACTTATTAAAGAAAGAATTACAAAATATGAAAGCTTTATATGAGCCTGTAGTAATAGATGTTTACCGTGGTAAAAAAAATTATTTATATCATAAAGACAGTCGATTGTTTTCTGATATTAAAGTAGTTTTTGATAGCTTGATAAAGTCTTTTATTTCAGATGTCGCCATTAATAGCGCTGCAGTACCAGTTATTTATACAGATTCTTCTAAAACAAAAATTATTGCTGTTGGCAATATTGATTCTTTAAAAATTAATACCCCCGAAAAAATTGCAACAACTATTTTATTGATGGAAGAGCAAAATACTCCTATTCCAATAGACTTAGGGGAAGGACATAAGAATTATATTTTTTATGAGCAATCACAGTTATTAACCCAACTAACATATTATCCTTATATACAATTTGGTGTGATTGGTCTTTTTTTATTAATCGCTTATATTTTATTCAGCACTTCCAGAAAAGCCGAACAGGATCAAGTTTGGGTTGGTATGAGTAAGGAAACTGCGCATCAATTAGGAACGCCTTTATCGTCTTTAATGGCTTGGATAGATTACTTAAAAAATAGTGGGACAGATGAGATGGTTGTGAACGAAATGAACAGAGATGTAATGCGTTTAAATATGATTACAGAACGTTTTTCTAAAATTGGATCACAACCTACTTTACAAGATGAAGACATTTGTTTGGTAATAAAAAATGCACTTGACTATTTAAAACAACGCACTTCTAAAAATGTTAATTATGTTTTAGAGATACCGCAAAATGAAATTCATGCAAAACTTTCTGTCCCATTATTTGAATGGGTTATAGAAAACTTGTGCAAAAACGCTGTGGATGCTATGGATGGTAAAGGAGAGTTTAAAGTGACTATAATTGATATACCGGAAGGTGTTGCAATAGATTTAGCAGATACAGGAAAAGGGATTGCTAAATCAAAATTAAAATCAGTATTTAAACCAGGCTATACAACAAAAAAACGTGGCTGGGGATTAGGATTATCGTTATGTAAACGAATTATAGAAAACTATCATCATGGAAAAATATTCATACTTAATAGTGATGAGAATAAAGGAACAACCTTTAGAATTATTTTGAATAGAGGATGATAGATTTTACACAACGTATTTAAGATGTTTAAACTCAAAACAAAAAATATTACTTCACTTTGGATTTAATCTTTAAAATCATAACACTATTATAGGCGTTTTTTTAAAGCTGTTGGCAGTATATTGAATTTGAATAATCGTAAAAATTTATACTCGATGATTAATTTAAAATATAAATTAATTTGGTAATAATTTAAATGAAAAATGTCCGACTAAATTTAGCCGGACATTTTTTGTTAACCAATTATATTACTGTTTAATAATTCTTGTTGTAAAATAATCACCTTTGTTTTTAACTCTAACAAAATAAAATCCTTTAGAGAAATGCTCGAAGGAAATGATTGTATTAGTATTAGTAATTTTTTCTATAAGCACGAGTTTGCCAATTGCATCATATATTTCTATACTTGCATGCTCAATAGTATTTGATTTAAAATCAATTGAAAAGTTTCCATTAGTTGGATTTGGGAATACAATAAATGAATCATCCTTTATTTCTTTAATTCCTGTACATAAATCAACACCTACTGTTTGGCTTGCTAAAGCTGAACATAAATTAGCATCTATGTATTCATAATTTAACGTAAAAGTACCTGCTCCCGAAATAAATGGGTCAAATGCATCGCCATTCACACCTACTCCAGAAAAAATACCACCAGTAGGACTTCCAGATAAAGCAATTGAACTATTATTTACACAAAGCGGACCGCTTATTGCGTTAAAAATTACATTAGGTAACGCATTTACTGTAACACTTGCTACTTTGGTATTTGAACAGCCATTAGTCGTACCGGTTACGCTATAGTTTGTATTTGTTGTTGGCGACACACTAATACTAGTAGTAGTAGCTCCAGTATTCCAACTATAAGTAGTAGCCCCAGATGCAATTAAGGCTGTTGTGTTACCCGAACAAATAGTAGAGCTGTTTGCAGCAACTGTTGGTGTGGCTTTAACAGTAACACTTGTTACTTTGGTATTTGAACAGCCATTAGTCGTACCGGTTACGCTATAGTTTGTATTTGTTGTTGGCGACACACTAATACTAGTAGTAGTAGCTCCAGTATTCCAATTATAAGTAGTAGCCCCAGATGCAATTAAGGCTGTTGCGTTACCTGAACAAATAGTTGAGCTATTTGCAGCTACGGTTGGAGTTGCATTAACGGTTACAGTTTTGGAAGATGTATTTTGTCCAGTTGCATTTTTTGCAATTAATGAAATGGTATAAGTTCCTGCATTTGCAAATGTTACTGTTGGATTTTGTGCATTAACATTTGAGAATGTAACACCAGTTCCAGAAGTTGCTGTCCAAGTCCATGAGGTTGGAGCATTTAAAGATTGATCGGTTAATTGTGTAATTGAAGTAGTACACAAGTTGGAAGACGTTACACTAAAGTTTGAAATTGGTGCAGCAGCTGTTCCATTAACAATTGTAAGTGCAGCGTTATTTAAATCGTAAAATATATTACCTGCACCACGCACCATAATACGTCCAGTTGTTGTTGTTACAGATGGAACTACAATAACCGCAGAACCATTATTTAGAACATTGGTAGCTAAAGTAATTGGATATAAATAACCTCCATTTGTAGATAAGAAAATATTTACGCTAGGAGTATTTACAGCTCCTGTATTTGTATTCGCAACATTCCAAGTAATAGTTTGATTTGTACCAGCTGTCCAAGTTGTAGCAGTGTTTTGTGATGTAACTGAAAATGGACCGGTAGCAGCACTAACAGTTACTTTCATTAAATCGGATGCCGTTTGACCAGCTCCAACACTGTTATCTCTGACAATAAAAGAAAAATTCATAGTTCTAGCTACCGATGGCGTTTTTTCCCATGTAGAGTTAAGTGTATTAGACAAAACAGTTGCTAAAGCTGGCATATATCTGTTTGGAGATGTTGATGGAGAAAATGATCTATATAAAGGACCTACACTATAAGTTGAAAGCGGTGCTGCATTTC
>JBILOV010000131.1:0-6752 GCA_044374335.1 Bacteroidia bacterium
AAACAAGGCCAAAGAAGTTAATGCAGCAGAAGCAATAGCAAAACCTTTACCTGTTGCAGCAGTTGTGTTTCCAACAGCATCTAAATTGTCTGTACGTTCACGCACTTCTGGCGGCAACTGGCTCATTTCGGCAATACCACCTGCATTATCAGCAATAGGACCAAAAGCATCAATTGCTAATTGCATAGCTGTTGTTGCCATCATACCTGCAGCTGCGATAGCCACACCATATAAACCTGCAAAATAATATGATCCCATAATACCAGCTGCCAATGTTAAAATAGGAATAACGGTTGATTTCATACCAACTGATAAACCACCAATAATATTAGTAGCGTGACCTGTAGAAGATTGTTGAATAATAGATAAAACAGGAGCTTTACCCATAGCTGTGTAATACTCCGTTACAATACTCATAATTGCACCAACCACTGTTCCAACTAAGATAGCTAAGAACACACCCATTTTAGTAAATGTTTTATCACGTAAAACGATATCACCATCAGGTAACATCCACATAACTATAAAATAAGAAGCAACCACCGTTAAAGCCATTGAAGCCCAGTTACCATAGTTTAAAGCATTTTGTACATTTGATTTATCATCTTTAATAGTTACAAACCAAGTACCTACAATTGAGAATAAAATACCTAAACCACAAATAACCATTGGTAATAAAATTGGAGACATTCCGCCAAAAGCATCCGTCACAATAACTTCCTGCCCTAATACCATCGTTGCTAAAATAGTTGCTACATAAGAACCAAATAAATCAGCCCCCATACCAGCTACATCACCTACGTTATCACCTACGTTATCAGCAATAGTTGCGGGGTTACGAACATCATCTTCAGGAATACCTGCTTCTACTTTACCAACTAAATCAGCACCAACGTCAGCAGCTTTAGTATAAATACCACCACCAACACGTGCAAATAAAGCGATTGATTCAGCACCTAAAGAAAAACCAGTTAATACTTCGATTGCTGTTTTTACTGTATTCTCTCCTAGATCTCCGAAGATTCCTAAGAAAGCAATGAATAAACCTCCTAAACCTAAGATTGCTAAACCAGCAACACCTAAGCCCATTACTGTACCACCAGTAAACGATACCTTTAATGCTTGTTTTAAGCTAGTACGCGCCGCTTGCGTAGTACGAACGTTAGCTTTAGTTGCTACTTTCATACCAATGTATCCAGCTGTTGCTGAAAATACAGCACCTATTATAAAAGCGATAGAAATAATCCAACTTGAATGAATTTCTTTACCGTTAACTTCATGAATTGTTCCAGAATACGCCAATAATGCCGCTGCAAATACAACGAAAATACTTAGCACTTTCCACTCTGCTTTTAAGAAAGCCATTGCTCCATCAGCTATATAACCAGCTAACTCTTGCATGTTTTTATCTCCGGCATCTTGCTTACTAACCCAAGCAGATTTAATTGCCATTACCACTAAACCTAGGACTCCTAATAGCGGAATCATGTAAATTACTAAATCGTTCATATGTTTTATTAAATTAAGGGTGCAAAAATAAGGATTTATCTGAAAAAATAAAATAATTAATTTATTGTCTAACAGCTAGTTGAAAAAAAGTATAATTCAACCATTCATAATTTTCAGTTGCTTGGAAAGCTAATTTATTTATTAGGGTAAATTTATTTTTAACAAAATCTTAAAATTTTTGAAGCTGTAGATTTTAAAATACTTTTTCCAAAGCAATTTTAAACCAACTAGCGTAATTTTGAGGGTTGGATGATATATCCATTTTAATATCGATAATAGACTGCCATTTAAAACTTTCTACTTCCTCAATATTTAACATGGGATTTTGATTAGTAAACCCAACTAAAACATAGTCGAACTCATGTTCAATTAATCCGTTTTCAAATTCAGTTTTATAAATAAAATTTGTTTTGATTGCTAAATCACAACTCATGCCCATTTCTTCAAATAATCGTCTATTAGCCGAATCTTTAATAGTTTCGTTTGGCCGAGGATGCGAGCAGCAAGTATTAGCCCATAATCCGGGACTATGGTACTTTGTTAGAGCTCGCTGCTGCAATAACAATTCACTTTTATCATTAAATATGAAAACTGAAAAAGCGCGATGTAATAATCCTTCTTGATGCGCTTGAAGTTTTTCCATCACACCAATTTCATTATCTTTTTCATCAACTAATATAACAAACTCTTTGGTCATAACATGCTGCGCCCTTTAGGCATCTTCTTCAAATGAGGGAAAATAAGTGAATTACAATAAATTTAAACTATGACGAACGTATGAACTAGCAAATAATACCATCTTTTGAGAGTTTGGTATACTGATTCGTTCTTCCATAATGCGCTCAGGATGCAACGACTTAATTTTATTAAATAGCTTTAAATAATAAATATAGGCCACATAAACTCCAAAGCGTGAATTTTTAGGAAGTAATTTAATTCCTTCTAAACCTTTATTAAAATCTAATTGAATATCGTCTTCTAGCGAAGCCTTTGTTGCAGAATCTAATTTTGTTAATTCAACATTTGGAAAGTAAACTCTGCCCATTCCTAAATAATCAGCATGTAAATCTCGTAAAAAATTTATTTTTTGAAAAGCAGATCCTAACGACATGGCATAAGGAGTTAACTCATCATACATTTTTTTATTACCTTTTACAAATACACGCAAACACATCAAACCAACCACCTCAGCACTTCCCAAAATATATTCTTTATAACCTTCTTCGGTGTATTCTTTTTTTTCCAAATCCATTTCCATACTTTTTAAAAAAGTATCAATTAATTTATGGTCTACATTATAATCATTTATAACTTTTTGGAAACTATTTAAAACAGGATTTAAGCTTATTCCTCGCTCAATAGCACGATACGTTTCAAGTTTAAATTCATCTAATAATTCCTTTTTATTAAAGTCGTGAAAGGTATCTACAATTTCATCTGCAAAACGAACAAAACCATAAATGCTATAAATTGGATCATGAAATTCTTTATCCAAAAATTTGATTCCTAATGAAAAAGACGTACTATAGGTATTAGTAACTAATTTACTAGTCCTTATTCCTACGTTATCAAATAATTTCTTCATTTTTTTAATGGATGCTAAAGTAACAAAATAATATTGCTAAAAACTATAACAAATGGCAATGAGCTTTTGTTTAATCTTATTAATTATTTGCTAAATAGTTTATTACTTGCTCAGAAACTAACTTACCGGATATTAAGCAGGGAGGAACACCCGGACCTGGAACGGTTAATTGACCTGTATAAAACAAATTCTTAACCTTTTTATTAATTAACTTAGGTTTTAAAATAGCTGTTTGGCTTAGTGTATTTGCCAAACCATACGCATTACCTTTAAACGAATTATAGTCTTTTATAAAATCACTCGTTGCATAATCTCTTCTAAAAATAACATTATCCTTAAATGATACCCCAATTTGTTTTTCGATACGAGAAATAACCATATCAAAATACCTGTCATTAGTTACTTTATCATCCTTCAAATTTGGGGCAATAGGAATTAATACCATTAGGTTTTCGCATCCTTCGGGAGCTACATTAGAATCTGTTTGCGAAGTTGAACTTAAATAAATTAAAGGATTGGTTGGCCATTTTGGATCTGTGTAAATTTCTTTAGAGTGTTTATCAAAATCTTCATCAAAAAACAAGGTATGATGTAAAAGATTTGGAAGTTTTTTATTAACTCCGATATAAAAAATTAAACTTGATGGTGCCAACTTACGTGTTTCCCAATATTTTTCTGAATAATTGCGGTATTTTTCATCTAACAATTTTTGTTCAGTAAAATTATAATCAGCGCTCGAAACCAAAGCATCAAAATTTGAATACGTTAATTTTGAAACAACTTCTTTAGCTTTATTGTCTGTTACATTAATTTTAGACACATCAACATTTAATTCAAACTTAACACCTAATTCTAATGCTAATTTGTGCATACCATTTACAACACTTATCATGCCTCCTTTGGGATACCAAGTTCCGCCAATCATATCCGAATAATTCATTAAGCTATACAAGGCAGGCGTGTTTTCGGGCAAGGCGCCTAAAAACAAAACAGGAAACTCTAATAGTTGAATTAATTTTGGATTAGTAAATGATTTACGAATATGCGCTGCAATAGAATTGAAAACATCTAATTTAAAAATTCCTTTCAAAAACTTAACATTCATAAATTCAGTTAATGATAAACCTGGTTTATAAACTAAATCATTCATCCCAATATTGTATTTATACTCAGCTTCTTTTAAAAATTGTTTCAATTTTACAGCGCTACCTTCTTCAATGCGTTCAAACATCGCGTATAAGTCATCAATATTACTAGGAATATCTAAAGGTCCATCTTTATATATAATTCTGTAGGACGGAGATAATCTTTCCAAATGATAATAATCTGAAACTTTTTTACCAAAGTCCGCAAAAAACTTATCAAAAACATCAGGCATCCAATACCAACTTGGCCCCATATCGTAAACAAAACCATCTTGTTCAAACTTTCTTGCTCTTCCGCCAATACTATCATGCTTTTCTAAAACCGTAACATCGCAACCTTGTTTTGCAAGATAACACGCCGTTGATAAACCAGAAAAACCTGAACCTATAATTGTAACCTTTTTAGACATACCTTAAAAACAAACACTGTAAAATATTGTTTAAATTTACGTATAAATAAGTTATTCAAAAAAGTATATAAACAGTTCTCATAATTATGCAAAAAAATATTGTAATAATAGGTTCAGGAGTAGCCGGTTTAGCTTCAGCTATAAGACTTGGAGCGGCAGGACACAAAGTAACCGTTGTGGAAGCAAATGATTATGTTGGTGGTAAATTAACCGCAAAAAATATTGGAAGATACCGTTTTGATTTAGGGCCATCTGTATTCACAATGCCTCATTTAATTGAAGAACTTACAGTAATCAGTAAACAAGAATTAAAATTTGAATACTTAACCTTAGATAAAATTTGTAATTATTTTTATGAAGATGGAACAACCTTAAGTGCTTATCCTGATAAAGAAAAATTTGCAACTGAAGTTCATAATAAATTGGGCGAAACAAAAGAATCGGTTTACGAACAATTAAAATACAGTGCAACAGCATATGAGTTAATTGGAGAATTATTTATGGAACAATCACTTCATAAACTATCTAATTTTTTAAATCTTAAAACTGCTAAAGCACTTTTAAATATTAGGAAACTAAAACTCAATAAAACGATGAACGAAGCTAATAATGCTCGTTTTAAAAATAAAAAAACAGTTCAACTATTTAATCGTTTTGCAACTTACAATGGCTCAAATCCTTTTCAGGCACCCGCATTAATAAACATCATTGCTCACCTAGAACACAATATAGGTGCTTATGCGCCAAAAGGTGGTATGCATGATATTACCATGCATCTCTATAATTTAAGTATAAAATTGGGTGTTGAGTATAAAATGAATACACGAGTAATAAAAGTAATAACTGAAAATGATTTAGTTAATAATGTTTTAACATCAGGTGGCGAAATAAAAGCAGACATTGTAGTTAGCGGTGCAGACATTAAACATGTGTACACTAAATTATTAGACAAAAAATACTATCCAACTAAAATTTTAGAACAGGAAAAATCGTTATCAGGATTAATTTTTTATTGGGGAGTAAAAAAAGAATTTCAAGAACTAAGCTTGCACAATATTTTATTTAGTGAAAATAGTGAAGCTGAATTTAATAGTTTTTTTAAAGATAAAACACCGTATCATGACCCAACCATTTATATCAATATCACTTCAAAAGTAACACCAACTGATGCGCCTGAAGGATGTGAAAATTGGTTTGTAATGATAAACGTGCCGCACAACGCCTCAGGCGAACCAATACATTATGTTAAGGAAATGAGAAAACAAATTGTTGCTAAAATTAACCGTGTATTAAAAACTGACATTGAACAATATATAGAAATAGAAGATGTTTTAGAGCCATATTTAATTGAACAACGAACAAGTTCTTCTGGCGGCTCTTTGTATGGTAACTCATCCAACAATAAATACGCCGCATTTTTACGACACGCTAATAACAGCAGCAAAATAAAAAACATGTACTTCTGTGGCGGAAGTGTTCATCCAGGTGGAGGAATTCCATTAGGTTTATTGAGCGCAAAAATCGTCAGCGAAATGATAGCAGAAAAGTCTTAATGATAATTAAGACGTGATTTAAATCATGCAAATACATTTTTAAAACTGACAAGAATCAGCATATCTGCATAATCCTTATTTACCTTTGATGAATGAAAGTTGCACAATCATTTATCATTAGTGCATTACTATTATTTATTTCTTGCTCAAAAGAAAAAGAGTCAATTCTAGTATCTGCAAGCAATATCACTGAAGTGGTTTATGCATCAGGAAAAGTAAAAGCTGTTGAACAATACAATGTATATTCAACAGTTAACGGAGTTTTACAAAATATTTTCGTTAATGTTGGAGACGATATTCAGAAAGGACAAACGCTTTTAGAAATCGACAATGTAACTTCTGAATTGAATACTGAAAATGCTCGTATTAATTTAGACTTAAGCGCTGAAAATAACCGAAAAGGTTCTGATAAAATACAAGAAATTGAACTTAATGTAAATTTAGCCTTAGAAAAACTTCAATTAGACTCTTCATTATTTTTTCGTCAGAAAAAATTATGGGAACAAAATATTGGAACTCAACTTGAACTTGAACAAAAAAAATTAGCGTA
>JBILOV010000318.1:0-6722 GCA_044374335.1 Bacteroidia bacterium
TTTTCATAACATAACATGCAGAGGTAAAGAAAAGAAAATTAAGTTTGTAAAATTATAGATGGTTTTGTGAAAAATATTTAATTAAGTAATTGTATTTTTTGAGACTAAAAAACCTACTTTTTCAATTTTTCAATTTCCGCTAATCTACCGGCAGAGTAAGCATCATTAGCTTTAAATTTCAGAGCATCCTCGTATAATGGTTTTGCTTCTATGTAGCGTTTCATTTTAAATAATTCATCAGCACGCTTAATGGTTTCCTTATATTTATCAATACCTAATACTTGAGGTGTAGTATATTTAGCATCTCCTTTATCTAATTTACTAATTACTGGTTCATCTACAGAAGTAGCTTTTTTGCTTGCCACTGGCTTATCGATAGGCTTTTCTAAGGCAACTTTTTCTTTTGTAGGTTCCTTCTTAGTAAGATTCTCGACAACTTTTTTTTCTGTAATAGTTTTAGCGTTGGATAAATTGTCTACTTTCTCTTTAGCACTTTTATCAATTTTTTCTTTTACAGAATTTTCTTTTTCCAACTTGGCATTAGCTAATTTATCAGCTGCTGATTTTTCTTGTTGTAATTTTTCAATAGCAGCTTTTTCTTTGGCTATTTTATTAGCTTCCGATTTTTCTTTTGCAGCATTTTCTTTAAGTAATTTTTCAGCAGTTAATTTATCAGCTGCCAACTTTGCTTCATTAGATTTAGCTAGTGCATCATCAGCTAGCTTTTTATCGGCTAATTCTTTTGCTTTGAAACAATCTCCAACTTTAATTAGCTGTTCACTTGGATAAAGTTCACCAGTAATTATAGTCATTGCTTTTTCATAATTTAATTTAGCCAAAGGACAGTCTCCCTTACTTAAAGCAATATCTCCGTTATTATTTGTGGAGGTAAAACTCTCCAATAACAATATTTCATCCTCTCTAAGTTTTGAGAGCTTCGCTAGCATCTGATTCGTAAATTTCTCATCATCATCAAATTTCTTACCATTAGATATATAAATAACTTTTGCTAAGGGCTCTTGTAATAAAGAATAATTAATAGTAGGAAAAGGCTTAGCCATAATAACGCCTTCAATACTAAACGCTGGTTTATAATTGTCGTTAGCTAATTCCTTAGGCACTCCAATAGTTGAAATAGCAAATTTTTTAGGATTACAGTCAGAGTATGTAACTGACAAAATAAAATCACCATTAGAAGGCACGTCAATTATAAAATCTCCATTTTTATCACTTAGCATTTGTGTAACTATCTCTGTGCCTTTATAGAGAGTAATTGATGCACCTTGCAGTTTTTCAACTAATTCATCAATTTTATTTGTTAACTTATAGGTTCTTAATTCAACTGAACTTTTTAATTTTAGTGTCCATGCTTGTGCAATAACTAAATTGCTAAAAAAAAATGCAATAAGAATTACTGTATAATTTCTTTTCATTATAGAATTTAATTTTTGGTCATTTACAAATACAACAAAATATCTCTAGTCTTTTACTTTTTAATAAGTTTTTCAATCTCCAACAACTTATTTGTAGAATAAGGATCGTTATCCTTAAGTTTCAAGGCATCTTCAAAAACAGGTTTTGCCTCTGCATAGCGTTTCATTTTAAAAAGTTCATTACCGCGTTTTATTAATTCGTTATATTTGGTGGTAGAAGATCCAATTACCTGAAGTACGGTGTATTTAGCATCTCCTGTATTTACTTTTTCTGCCTCGGCTCCAGTATTAATTTGATTAAGATTATTTGATTTTTCATTAGTTTTGCCTTGAGTAATTTTATCTACTTCTTTCTTTTCTTTAGCAATTTTATCGGCAGTCGCTTTCTCTTGCGCTAACTTTTCTGCTGCCACTTGTGCTTGTGCTTGTTTATCAGCCACAGTTTTCTCTTGTGCTAACTTCTCTTGTGCGAGTTTATCTGCTAGAGCTTTTTCTTGAGCAAGTTTTTCCGCTGCTACTTTTTCTAGAGATAACTTTTCTTGTGCGAGTTTATCTGCTAGAGCTTTTTCACTTGCAAGTTTTTCTGCTGCTAACTTTTCTGCTACCGCCTTTTCTTTTGCAAGCTTTTCAGCTATAGCTTTTTCTTGAGCTAACTTCTCTGAGGCGGCCTTTTCTTGTGTGAGTTTTTCTTGGGCTTGTTTTTCTGCAACTGCTTTTTCCTGGGATTGTTTTTCCGCAGCTGCTTTTTCTTGGGATTGTTTTTCTACTAGAGCTTTCTCTTGAGCTAACTTCTCTGCTGCTGCTTTCTCTTGTGCTAACTTTTCTGATGCTACTTTTTCTTGTACTAATTTCTCAGCTACAGCTTTTTCATTTGCTAGTTTTTCTGCTGATACTTTCTCCTGTGCTAACTTTTCTGCTGCTACTTTTTCTTTTGCTAATTTCTCAGCTACAGCTTTTTCATTTGCTAGTTTTTCAGCAGCTACTTTTTCTTGTGCTAACTTCTCTTCTGCAGCTTTCTCTTGTGCTAACTTTTCTGCTAAAGCTTTTTCATTTGCAAGTTTTTCTGCTGATGCTTTCTCTTGTGCTAACTTCTCTGCTGCTACTTTTTCTTTTGCTAATTTCTCAGCTACAGCTTTTTCATTTGCTAGTTTTTCTGCTGATGCTTTCTCTTGTGCTAACTTCTCCGCTAATGCTTTTTCTTGAGCAAGTTTTTCTGCTAACGCTTTTTCTTGGGAAAGTTTTTCCGCTGCTGCTTTTTCTTGGGCTTGTTTTAGCGCTGCTGCTTTCTCCTGTGCTTGTTTATCAGATGCTAATTTCTCTTGCATTATTTTTTCTGCTGCAGCTTTCTCTTGTGCTAACTTTTCTGCTAAAGCTTTTTCATTTGCAAGTTTTTCTGCTGATGCTTTCTCTTGTGCTAACTTCTCTGCTAATGCTTTTTCTTGAGCAAGTTTTTCTGCTAACGCTTTTTCTTGAGCTTGTTTATCAGCTGCTAATTTCTCTTGCACTATTTTTTCTGCTGCTGCTTTCTCTTTTGCAAGTTTTTCAACTAGAGCTTTCTCTTGTGCTAACTTTTCTGCTAAAGCTTTTTCATTTGCAAGTTTTTCTGCTGATGCTTTCTCTTGTGCTAACTTCTCTGCTAATGCTTTTTCTTGAGCAAGTTTTTCTGCCAACGCTTTTTCTTTTGCTAACTTCTCTTCTGCAGCTTTCTCTTGTGCTAACTTTTCTGCTAAAGCTTTTTCATTTGCAAGTTTTTCTGCTGATGCTTTCTCTTGTGCTAACTTCTCTGCTAATGCTTTTTCTTGAGCAAGTTTTTCTGCTAACGCTTTTTCTTGAGCTAACTTTTCTGCTGCTGCTTTATCTTGTGAAAGCTTTTCCGAAACAATTTTAACATCCTCTTCCTTCAACTTAATACATTTTAATGCGGCAGCTAATTTTTCTATCGGCTCTATCTCATCAGGCAATAATGTTTTTGCCTTTTCATAATTGGTTTGGGCTAGTTCACAATTCTTTTTGGCAAGGGCTGCATCACCTGTTTTTATGGCAGCATTATAATTTGCGAGTAATTCTTCTTCTTGTGCTCTAATGACTGATAAAGCTGACAATACTTGATTTGTATAAGACTCTTCATGCGAAAAATTCTTTTTGTTTGGAAAATAGTTTAAACGCATTAAGGGTTGATTTAATAACGAATAATTAATTCCAGGTAACGGTTTTGACATTGTGACCCCAGCAATCTTTACTTTTGGTTTAAAATTATCCTTTGTTTTTTCGGGAGGCAAACCATACGTGGAAATCTGAAATTTTTTAGTATTGCACCCCTGATAGGATATTGCCAAAATATAATCTCCATTTGCAGGAATATTTATTTCAAAATCGCCATTATTAGAACTTTGAACCTGAATAACAACAGTTGAACCTTTATAAAGAATAATTGTAGCACCACTTAATCCTTTACCATCCTTTTCAACATTACTATTTAATAATAATGTCCAATCTTGTGCATTCATAAGCATGTTAATGAATACGATAGATATTACTGTAAAAAAGCATTTTTTCATTTTATAATATTCGCGAACTATTTATTTAAATATAAAGATAATATTTAAAAATAGGTGTTAAGAAAATAAAAAACTACCGTTTTACGAAATTTATTAATCATTGAATACCACTATTTAAAATTACAGGAAGCGCAGCTTATTGAATTTAAAGTAAAAGAATCTAATTCAAAACCTTCTGCTAAATCAGCTATAATAGATTGGGCCATAAAATATTATTTTATAAATAATAAACTATACTAAACTATTGCATTTTAAACTTTGTTGATAAGATCAAACCTATTATATTTAAGTGTTTAAATGCAAATAATCACCGTTAAATTTAGGTTTTGAAATATATTACACCTACCATTTGGATTCTATCTATAATTAGTTTGCTAACAGATTTGGCAAGTGAAATGCTCTATCCAATTATGCCTATATATTTAAAACAAATTGGCTTTTCAATTTTGCTTATTGGAATATTAGAAGGTATTGCTGAAGCAACAGCAGGACTGAGTAAGGGCTATTTTGGTAAACTTTCAGACTTATCAGGAAAACGAGTACCGTTTATTCAATTTGGATATGCACTAAGCGCATTATCAAAACCAATGATGGCAATTTTTATTTATCCGCTTTGGATATTTTTTTCAAGAACAATTGACCGTATAGGAAAGGGAGTTAGATCAGGAGCACGTGATGCTTTACTATCCGACGAATCAACCAAAGAAACAAAAGGTAAGGTATTTGGGTTTCATCGTTCCATGGATACTTTTGGTGCATTTTTAGGTCCTATATTAGCGTTAGGATACTTATATCTTTATCCGAATGATTATAAAACACTTTTTTTAATTGCATTTATCCCCGGAGTGCTTTCGGTAATTGCTTCGTTTTATTTAAAAGAAAAAAATTTAACAGTAAAGTCGGAAAAAGTATCTACACCATTTTTTTCGTTTTTAAATTATTGGAAAACTAGTCCGCCAAAATACCGTAAAGTAGTTATTGGTCTTTTGGCTTTTGCATTGTTCAATAGTTCGGATGTTTTTTTATTACTAAAAGCAAAAGAGGCAGGGTTAGATGATCCCATGGTGATAGGCATTTATATATTTTACAACTTAATTTATGCTCTGTTTGCTTTTCCAATGGGCATTATTGCTGATAAAATTGGATTAAAAACAATTTTGATCATCGGACTTATATTATTCACAATCGTATATTTTGGAATGGCATTTAATACAAATCTTTATTTCTTTTTTGGTTTGTTTTTACTTTATGGCATTTATGCAGCGGCAACTGAGGGAATTTCAAAAGCATGGATTTCAAATATTACAGACAAAAAAGATACTGCAACTGCCATTGGAACTTTTTCAGGATTACAAAGTATTTGTACTTTACTAGCAAGTTCTCTTACAGGTTTCCTTTGGTATCAATTTAATTCTGCCACATCGTTTATAATTACAGCATGCATCACTTTATTAGTAATAATTTATTTGCTTATAGCAACACAATCTAGTCTGATAAAAAAAACAGTTCAGTAAAATATAATTTTTTCGGATTCAACTGAATGCGCATCGAATCCTATTGATTTATGTATCATTTTATAAAATGCTAAATTTTATTTGTGTATATAGAAATAAAGCTTATCTTTGCAGCCTAAAATAATTAATTTTATTTTTTAGTTAAAAAAGTTCTTTAAGTTAAACATATTGCGGGATAGAGCAGGGGTAGCTCGTTGGGCTCATAACCCAAAGGTCGGGTGTTCGAATCACTCTCCCGCTACATTGAAAAAGCCTCGGTATTACTGAGGCTTTTTCGTTTTTATAAAAACAGTTATAATTTGTCACAAAATCCACATAAATCAGGCTTTGTAAGCATCGTTGGTTGTCCAAATGTAGGGAAATCGACTCTATTAAACGTATTAGTTGGCGAAAAACTAAGTATCATTACTTCTAAAGCACAAACTACCCGTCATCGAATTATGGGTATTGTAAGTGGCGATGATTACCAGATTGTATTTTCTGATACACCTGGTATTTTAAAACCTAACTACAAATTGCAGGAAAAAATGATGGAATTTGTTGTATCTGCTTTTAGTGATGCTGATGTTTTTTTATTAATAGTGGATATTTATGAAGATATTGTTTTAGACGAAAAATATTTAGAGAAATTAAATAAAACAAGCACACCTGTTTTATTATTATTGAATAAAATAGATATGGCAACCAAGGAAGTTTTAGATACTAAAATGGCCGAGTGGAAAGAGAGATTGCCAAATGCAGAAATTATTCCTATTTCGGCTTTAAAAAAGTTTAATTTGGAAACCGTTATGTATCGTATAACTCAATTGTTGCCAGTTGGAGAAGCATTTTATGATAAGGATACATTAACTGACAAGCCTGAGAAATTTTTCGTTTCGGAAATTATTCGTGAAAAAATATTATTACAATACAAGAAAGAAATTCCTTATAGTGTAGAAGTAGTTGTAAACTCTTTTAAAGACGAGGAATCTATTTTAAAAATACAAGCAGATATTATTGTAGAACGTGATAGCCAAAAAGGCATTATTATTGGTCATAAAGGCGAAGCCTTAAAAAAGGTTGGTACTAGAGCCCGAATAGATGCAGAAACTTTTTTTGGAAAGAAAATATTTTTAGAATTGTTTGTTAAGGTTGCTAAAGATTGGAGAAGTAACGATTCTAATTTAAAAAATTTCGGATACCAGCATTAGTTAATCTTCAGTAGCATGTCAGTTCGA
>JBILOV010000132.1:0-6711 GCA_044374335.1 Bacteroidia bacterium
TTTTTTAATTAAAAACGATATTCCGGTTGTGTCGGCAGAATCCTTATTATTAAATCACGCAAAAGAAATTACGGTTATTTTATCTTTTTTAAAATATATTTCCAATCAAAAAGATTTGGTATCAGCATCTGTTATTATAAATTATTTATGGCATAAAAATTATTTTAATGAAGCTCGATGCGTCAGTTATTTAAGAGAATTAAATACATTTAAAAATAAAACGGTGTTTGATATTTTAAATCAATGTCATTTAAAAGTCGATGTTTTAAAATTAACCGCATCTAATTTATTTGATTGCTGTTTAGAAATAGTCAACACCTTAAAATTGAATGAGAGTAATCCTCAATATGTGCGTTTTTTCTTAGATGAAGTTTTAGGATTTCTTCAAAGTAATACATCAAATACAGCTTTATTTTTAGATTGGTGGAAACGACGTGCCGAGAAAGCATCAGTTATTATACCTGAAGGAATTAATGCGGTTAATATTATGACCATTCATGCCTCTAAAGGATTGGAGTTTCCGGTTGTAATAACTCCTTTTTTAGCATGGGAAATAGAGAAGACGCAGTCTATCTGGGTTGATATTGATGAGAAAGGAATTGATCTACCCGTTGCGCTAATTAATACAACTAAGGCAGCAGATGATACTGTTTATAAGCCATTGGCAGAAAAAGAACGCCAACAGCAAACATTAGATGCATTAAATATGTTGTATGTTGATTTTACAAGAGCGATAGATCGATTACATATTATTTCGCCAAAACTTAAAAAGAATAGTGCTAAAAACTGCCATACTTGGTTAGTTGATTTTGCTGAAAAACAGCCTCAGTTTGACGTTGTAAATCATATTTTAGAATTTGGTGCGCTTACTAAAAAAACAACTACACATAGTAAAATTGGATTAGAGCAATTGCAAATCAGTCAATTAAGTTTCAATGCAAATTCTGATGTAATTAAAATAAAAGGTGCCTCAAGTTATAATGCAAACGAAGAAGTAACCAAAGCGCGTGAATACGGAATTTTAGTGCATTATATTTTATCTAAAATAAAAACAAAAGGTGATATTGAATCTGTTATTTTAAATGCGGTTTTAGCAGGCGATATTACTAAAGAAGAATCAGATAAAATGGTTTTAGAAATTAAGAGTTTGCTATCTATTAATTCTATTTCGTCTTATTTTGAGAATGGTGTTGATGTAAAAAATGAATTAGAGATTTTAACTGCTAGTGGTGAGATTTTGCGACCGGATAGGGTAGTAATTGAAAATAACAATGCTATTGTAATTGATTATAAAACAGGAAAGAAAAATGCCTCAAAATATCATGCGCAAATGCGGGACTATGAGCATGCTTTGTTAAGTTTAGGTTATTCATCAGTAAAAAAACTATTGCTTTATATACAAGAGCAAGACGTTGAGATTTTAAATTAACCTTCTACAACAATTTTTAGTTTCATTCGTTACATAGATATGTGGTGGAAATAACGTTCAAGAAACTACAATTTTAAAAAAAGTTTCCTAAGTTTGCAGCCAACTATTTACTTTATATGAAGAAACTTATTTTATTATTTTTTGTTTGCACGTTTTATAGCGCATTCTCTCAAGAAAAATTTACCATTAGCGGGTATGTTAAGGATGCCAAAAATGGTGAATCTTTAATTGGCGTTACGGTTTATAAAAAAAACTCTCAAATTGGAGCTAGCACAAATGAGTACGGTTTTTATTCTTTAACCATGCCAAAAGGTACAGATACAGTGGTATTTTCTTTCATTGGTTATCAATCCATTTTTAGGGTTGTTAATTTAACTTCTAACCAAACAATAAGCGTAGAATTACCTGAGGAAGGAAAAAATTTAGCAGAGGTAGTTATTTCAGCTGAAAAAGCCGATGCAAATATTAAAAGTATGGAAATGGGTGTTGCAAAATTAGATATTCAACAAATCCAGAAAATGCCTGCTTTATTGGGCGAAGTTGATATTATTAAAAGCATTCAACTATTACCCGGTGTTACAACAGTAGGAGAGGGAGCTAGCGGCTTTAATGTGCGTGGAGGTAACATTGATCAAAATTTAGTGCTCATGGATGAAGCGCCTGTTTATAATTCTTCTCATTTATTTGGATTCTTTTCAATCTTTAATCCAGATGCAGTGAAGGACGTAAAATTAATTAAAGGCGGTATTCCTTCTCAATATGGTGGTAGAGCCTCTTCTGTTTTAGATATCAGAATGAAAGAAGGAAACAGCAAAAAACTAGAAGTAAACGGGGGCATTGGTACCGTTTTTACGAGAGTTTCGGTGGAAGCTCCCATTTTAAAGGATAAAGCATCATTTATTATTGCTGGTAGAAGAAGTTATATTGATGTTTTAGCAAAACCATTTATTGCAAAGCGTTCTCCAGATTTAAAAGATGCTAAGTTTTATTTTTATGATTTAACTGCAAAATTAAATTGGAGAATTAATGATAAAAATACTGTTTTTGCAAGTGGTTATTTTGGACGTGACGTTTTTGGCGCGGGATTTAAATTTAACTGGGGTAATTCTACAGCAACTTTGCGTTGGAATCATATATATAACAGTAAATTATTTATGAACTTAACTTCCTTTTATAGTAATTATAAATACGAACTTGGTTTTGGTGATGAAGGTAGCAATCAAAAATTTGAATGGACATCTAACATTATTAATTATAGTTTTAAACCTGATTTTACCTATTATTTAAATAGTAAAAACACAATTCGCTTTGGTGCACAGGCAATTTTGTTCACGTTTAAACCTGGAAATGCTATTATTACCTCGCAGGATGGTGCTAAGTCTGATATTAGTTTAGATAAGCAATACGGTGTTGAATATGCTGCCTATTTCGACAATGAACAAAAATTATCTACCCGATTTACCCTACAATATGGTTTAAGATGGTCTTTCTATAATTACATAGGTAAAGGAAACAAATATACCTATCGCGATACAATTCCAAATGAAAGTAAGCCATTAGATAAGGAAGAGAAAATTGCAAACGGCGAAACCATAAAAATGTATAATGTTCCTGAGCCACGATTAGCTGTTAATTATACCATTAATGACAAGAGCTCTATTAAATTAGGTTATAACAGAATGACACAATACTTACACATTGTTTCTAATACAGCAGCCTCTACACCTTTAGATATTTATACACCTGTTACAAATAATATCAAGCCTTTAATTGCCGATCAAATTACTTTAGGGTACTTCCGTAATTTTAAGGATAATATGTTTGAATCCTCAGCGGAAATTTATTACAAAGATTTGCAAAACCAATTAGATTATGTGGACAATGCCAATTTATTATTAAATAGATATTTGGAAGCAGATTTAGTTCAAGGTAAAGGAAGAGCATATGGTGCAGAATTATATTTAAAAAAATCAAAGGGTAAATTAAATGGTTGGGTAAGTTACACTTTATCAAAAACTGAACGCCAAGTAAGAGGAATTAGTAACGACGAATGGTTTTTATCAAAATACGATAGAACGCATAATGTAAATACAGTGTTGATTTATGATTTAAATAAACGTTTTAGTTTCTCTGCTAATTTTGTTTATCAAACTGGTACGCCAGCAACTTTCCCAACTGCAAAAGTTGAAGTTCAAGGCTATGTAATTCCATACAATACAGAGAATAAACGTAATAATTATCGCAACACCGCTTATCATAGAGCTGATATTGGAATTACTTATAATTTCAAGAAAAATGATCGCCGCCGTTACAAACAAACAATTGTTGTAAGCGTTTACAATCTTTACAATCGCCGAAATGCCTTCTCTACTTACTTTAGAAATAATCCTGATTATCCAGTAAATACAGAGGCAGTTCGCTATTCAGTGGTTGGGTCTTTTATTCCTGCAATTACTTACAACTTCAAATATTAAATTTATGAAAACGATTAAATTATTTTTTGTTTTATTTGCTGCTATTGTATTAACGTCTTGCGAAGATGTTGTTCAAGTCAAATTAGATAAAGGCGAGCCAATTTTAACCGTTGACGCTTTTATAAATAACATGCGTTCGGTGCAAAAAATTAGATTGACGTATGCAGATGACTATTTTAGTCAAGCTCAAAATTATCCCGTAACAGGTGCAAGTGTTAGTATAAAAGATTTAACCTCTGGCCTTAGCTATTCTTTTACTGATAGCAACGGTGATGGAAATTATTTATATAATTTGGCAACTACCGACACGCTTGGTAAAATTGGGCATACTTATGAGCTAACTGTAATTCATCAAAATAATGTATACAAAGCTACGTCTCGCATGAAGCGCACAGCTCGTGTGGATAGTTTAGTATCTAAGTTTGATGAAGGAGGAGGATTAGGAAATACGAAGTCAGGTTACAAGTTTGCATTTTTAGGTTTTGATGTAATTGGTGATACGACGGATTATTACTGGATTAAATCATTCAGAAATGGCGTATTTTTTAATAAGGGTGCTGATATAAATATTTGTATAGACGGTACTTTCGGCACAGGTGCAGATGGATTTCCATTTATTCCGCCAATTGCGGAAGGAATTACACCCTTTGGTGAATTATTTCAAAAATTTGACGTATGTCGCGTTGAAATCCACTCCATTGATTTAGAAACGTATAATTTTTTGACTCAAGTTCAATCACAAACTACAAACTCGGGTTTATTTGCTACGAGTCCCGAAAATATTAAAACAAATATTACAAACACATCAACTGATAAAGTAAAGGTTGTTGGATGGTTTAGCATGAGTGCAGTAGGTTTTAAAGAGGCAGTAGCGCAGTAATTGATTAAAGAACTTAAGATTAAAGACATAAGATTATTTTAATTGAATATCACAAATCTTTCATCTTTCATCGGTTTTATTTATAAATCAACTTCATCATTTCCTCGTCTTTTTTGTATACATCAATGTATAGTTTAAGTCCTGTACTATCAGCTTGAGCTGTATGATAGCGAGTATAAATTGGCAATGGCTTTTTTAAATTTATTTTTCGTTGTTCGTGTTTTGTAAAATATAGCTGTAAACTATCATGTGTATAATGCACACTATCGTCTCTTATTAAAAAATCAGCAAAGTCAATAAAATTTTCTAAACGAATACAACCGTGACTTTGAGAACGATTACTTGTTTTAAAGTAGCGTTTCGTATTAGTATCATGCAGATAAACTCCAAAAGGATTATTGAAATTAAATTTCACTATACCTAAACTATTTTCTTCACCAATGCGTTGTCTAAACCTTACAGGTAAATAATTCTTTGAGTATTTTTTCCATGGTATTTTTCTGTAATCAAGTACGGCATCTTTTGCGCCTAATACTTCAAATTTTTTTCTTCTAAGGTAAGAAGTATCTCGTTGCACGGCGGGTAAAATTTCTTTTGTAGCAATACTTATTGGTACATTCCAATAAGGATAAATCAACATATAATCAATTTTACTTTTTAAAATAGGGGTTTGGTGGTCATGTTTTCCGCATACAATGGCTGATTGCATCACTACAGTATCTTTTTCAAAAACGGTTAACCAAAAAGCGGGAATATTAATGAACGCATATTTATCAGGAAATTTATTTTCCCAACGCCAACGTTCCATCGACATGCAGATTTGTTTAATAATTTTTTCTCTGTTATATGAAAAAGCTTGCTTGGTGTATTTTCCAATTTTTCCATCAGGTTCTATAAACCATTTTTTTTGTAGTTTATTTATAGCTTTAGCTAACTTAATACTGTCATTTGCCGCAGATGTGGTATCATAAAAGCCCTGCTTAATTAAACTCGATTTTATTAATTGTACTTTTTTTAACGAGTCTTTTTCTGATACAAATGGAATAGAATCTATTTGAAATAATGATTCATCATTCAAAATATTTGCTAATTCTTTTTTTAGTATTTTGTAATTGTAAAATTTGGGTTCTAACGAATCTAATGCTGCTTTTAAATTTCCTGTATTATATCCACTAAATAAAACGCTATCCCAACCTTTATCTAACTTATTGAAATTAGTTTGTAATAGTAAACTATCAGAATAAAAACGTCCTTTGTTTAAATGTGCTCCCATTAAATAATAGGCATCACTCATTAATAAATCGACCTTTACTAATGAGGTTACGTTAATTAAATCTTTATTTGAATGAATGGAATCTAAATGAGTTTTAATCTCCTTAAAATGATAACTCGTTGGAATAAGTCCGTAGTAGTTGCTTCGCTCAATTAATTTAAATAAGCTATCACCTTTGGTGTTTAGTTTTGACTGATTAAACCATAATAGATTATTAGTATAGCTTGATTTAAAATATTGATAACAGGTTAATGAAATAGAATCAATATAAATAATTGAGTCTTTAGTAATTAAGACAGTCAATTGATTTAAAATCTCTTTTTCTAAATCCTGAGGTGTACTAACTAAAACGGTTTTTTCTTTTTCGGTTGAACATGAGGATAAAATAACTATATTTATTACTATAAAAAAATAAAAGCCCATCCACCTATTGGCAGATAAGGCTTTTTGAATATTTTTTTTCATAAATTATTTACTCACCGCAAATTTGCCGGACTTTAATATTTGGTTGTTTTTGCCAACAACATGGTAAATATAAATTCCAGAAGTAAAATTACTTATATTCATTTTAGATTTGCCTGATTCTATTAATTCTGTACCAATAATTTTACCTGTTATATCATAAGCAATTACTTTAGTAGCTTCGGGGCTTGTA
>JBILOV010000307.1:0-2633 GCA_044374335.1 Bacteroidia bacterium
TAATTTATAGTTAAAAATAGAAAAAATGTAATCGTAATAATTTTGATTAAATGAAGTTATTTTTAGTTCCCTATTAATAGTCCAAATTAAATTAGATGTATTATTAAAAAATGCTTCATATTTATTTGTTTGAGTAACTAATTCATGTTGAATTTTATTCCTGTATTTTATTTCTTCTTTTAATTTTTTATTTAATTCTTCAGCTAATTCTGCTCTAATTTTTTCTTTTGCTAATTTTTTTTCGGTAGATACATCTGAAATTATTGTTTGAACAACTGGTTTTCCATTATAAATAAATGGTACAGTTTTTAATTCAACATCAATAGTTTTTCCTTTAACTGTTTTTATTGTGTAGACTAAATTATTTAATGCTTCTCCTTTTGTTGCTATTTTAATTCTTTCTAAAGACCTCTGTCGTTGTTCAGGAATAATAAAATCAACTAAATTTTTACCTATTAATTTTTTCGGATCCTTTACTTCTAAAATATTAGCTGCTGTTTTGTTACAATATAAACAACACCCATCATGAATAAAAATACCAATCGGCGATTTATCGAGTAAGTTTTTATAATTAATCCATTTTTGATCTAAACCTACTTCCTCAGGTTTATTTATTTTGCTATCTACTTCATTAAAAGTTGATTGTACTACCTGTTGTTCGTTAAAGTTTACTATGCTTGTTTTAACTTCAATATTTATTATTTCATTAAATTTATTTTTTAGTTCAAATATTAAATTAGCAGGAGTTTCACCTTTTAATAATAAAGTAATATTAGCTTTTACAAGTTTATGATATTCGGGTAAAAAAAAATCAAAATAAGATAATTGTGATATATCTTTTTTTAATTTTTTATCGGTAGTTAAATATTTAAGAGCTGAATTATTTACAAATAAAATATTTTTAAAATCATAAATAATAACGCCTACAGGAAGTGATTGTAAAACAGAAATTAAATTATCGCTACTGATACTATTTTTTAATAAAGATTTTTCCGGAATATTATTCATCCTTGTTTTCATCTTTCTTTTTAGCCTTATCTAATATAATTGTTTTATCTGGCTTTTTATTATAGATAGAAGAATAATCTCTTAAACTTTCTTCGTATGTTGGAGTAATTTTTATACCTTGAAATTTAACTTCAATATCGTTTTCATAAAAAATAGTCAAGTAATTAAACCCTACTTCATCATAAAATTTCCAGTCATTTTGTTTTACTCCACCAGTATAACTTCCTTGCACCGATTTTCTTCCATTTTCGTAATACCAAGTATGTTGTCCATCTTCGTCACCATTTAAAAATCTTCCTTCATATTGTAATTTTTCTTTAGGCATATAATAACGTTTCCATAAACTATCTGGTTTATCATTCACATATTTTCCTAATTCTTTATATTCGGGAGTTTCGTATACCCAAATACCTTCTTGCATATCTTCAATAAATTCACCCTTAGTTATTATTTTTCCTTCTTCTGTATATTCTATCATTATGCCATCACGTAAATTATCAATATAAATTTCTTCTCGCATTAAAGCGCCATTTTCATAAAACCATTTCCATTCACCTTGAGCTCTGCCTTTTTTATCATATTTTCCTCTTTGCTCAATTTGTCCGTTTGGATAATAAAAAATCCAATCTCCAATACGTTTATCATTAATATACAATCCCTTTGCTTTAAACTCACCAGAATTATGATATTCTGTCCAAATACCAATTTTATTACGCATACTATCAACAGCACCATAATCTGTTTTTATTCCTTCTAAATAAATAATAGCTGAATCAGGTATTGCTCTATTTCTACACACAAATTTTTTAATCATCACATCGCTTGTATCATCGCGAGCTACAGGTAATGAATCACAAACATTTTTTTGACGGTAATGATAATGAATTCCAACAGGTATACCATTAATATAACCACCTTCATATTTCAAAGTACCATCATTATAAAAATCTTTATAAACATCTAATATTGCTAATTCCGGAGCATTTTTTATTTGTTTACCATTATTAAATTTTTCTGTATTACTTAAATTACCTTTTTTATCATATGATTTAACATAACCATCTATTAAATCATCTTTATATTTTTTTTCTTCTTTTAATTTTCCATCTTCATAAAATTCTTTCCAAATACCTTGCTTTTTACCTAATTCATCTTTACGATTTAAACGATCAACAGAAGCTAAAATTCCACCTTGATATTTCATAATTGAAATTATAAGTGAATCTTCAGAATATTCATAAGCATATCCATCTGGTTTACCTTTAACATAAGGAATTAATTGTTTTGTTTTTCCACTAGGATAATAAACAAACATATTTCCTTGTTTTATATCATTTATAAAAGGTTCCTTACTTAATACTTTTTGATTGGTGTCATAATTAAAAGTATAACCATTTTTTTTACCTTCTAAATAATTTACTGCCTTTGTAATTTTTCCTTTTTCTGTATAAAATTTCCATATGCTATCTAACAGAAAATTTTTACGATTTCCTTCTATTTTTATCTGACCATTTTTATAATAATTTTTCCAATAGCCATCAGCTTTTCCATCACGCATATTACCTTCAGATGATTTTTTACCATTTTCATAAAAAAATGTATTATAACCATTTGGATTAGTTATT
>JBILOV010000133.1:0-6632 GCA_044374335.1 Bacteroidia bacterium
CTAATTTGGCTTTGCAATGTTTGGGGTATTCACTTACAAACCAGTTTAATAATTCGGGGTTCGCATAAATACCCATATGATAAAGTGCAATAAAGTTTTTTTGGGAGGCAACCGATACAAATTGTAGAGGCAATTTTGGATCACAATGATATCCAGTTGGATATAATGTATGAGGAACAACATAGCTAATCATTCCGTATGACATGGTTTCTTCAAATCCTTTCGGTATATTTTTAATAATAATATCTCTTAGCTTATTAAAGCATTCAATTCTATCACTAGGGATTTCGGAAAGATATTCATTAACAGAAGTTGATTTTGATTGCATGTTAGTTTATTTAAATATTAAATGTAATAAATAGTTTTTGTTTTAATACGCTTTATTTGTTTATAAATGCCGAAAATTCAAGGTTCATTTTCCTTATTTTTTATTACTTTGCATAAAATTTTTACTTTGCAGATAGTAGTCAATACTCGCTTATTACTTCATAATAAATTAGATGGCATTGGTTGGTTTAGTTACCAAACCTTAAAACGTATTACTCAAAATAATCCTGATGTGCATTTTGTTTTTTTATTTGACAGGGATTATAATGAAGAATTTGTTTTCTCAGATAATATTACCCCTTTAGTAATTGGTCCGCAGGCACGCCATCCATTTTTATATTATGCTTGGTTTCATTTATCTGTCAAAAATTTACTAAACCGAATGAAACCTGATTTATTTTTATCTCCTGACGGTTTTTTATCTCTTGGTGCTAAATGCAAACAATTACCGGTTATTCACGATATCAATTTTTTACATAATCCTAAAGATTTAAAACCTTTAACAAGTAAATATTATAATTATTATTTTCCAAAGTATGCTAAAGTAGCAACACGAATTGCAACAGTTTCAGAATATAGTAAAGCTGATATTGAAAAGAATTATCACATTGATAGTAATAAAATTGATGTGGTCTATAATGGAATAAATGATGGCTTTAATCCTCTTTCGGAAATTGAGCAACAAATAACCAGAGAGAAATTTTCTCATGGCAAACCCTATTTTTTATTCGTAGGATCTCAAAGTCCACGCAAAAACTTGAATCGTTTAATTGCAGCGTTTGATTCATTTAAAACACAAACGCAATCTGATTTTAAATTGGTTTTAGTTGGCGCTGTTTATTCGAGTGAGGGAGATGTGAAACGGGTCATTGATAAGTCTAAGTATAAAAATGATATTATTTTTACCGGAAGGCAGCCACAAGTTGAATTAGAGAAAATTATGGCGAGTGCCTTTGCGTTAACTTTTGTTCCATATTTCGAAGGTTTTGGAATTCCAATTATTGAAGCGCTTCAGTGCCAAACGCCTGTAATTTGCAGCAATACTACAAGCATGCCCGAAATTGCAGGTAATGCGGGATTATTAGTAAATCCATTTGAAGTTGATAGTATATGCCAAGGGATGATTGAAATTTACAATAATCAAACGGCTCGAATAAAATTAATTGAGAATGGAAAAATTAGAAAGAATTTTTTTTCTTGGGATAAATCGGCAGACTTGCTTTGGAACAGTATATCTAAAAGTTTATGAGTTCACCAATTAGCAAAACCGCTTTTATTAAATCAGAGCAATGTTTAAAGCATTTTTATTTATATAAAAATCATCCCTACCTCAGAGATTCCTTATCTAGAGATAAACAATTTATATTTAAGCGTGGAACGGATGTCGGCATTTTTGCACAACAATTATTTCCAAGTGGAACTGATGTAACTATTAGTGAAAAACGTGATCAACTATTATTTGCTCAAAAAACAAAAGATTTAATAGCAAAAGGAGTTGATACTATTTACGAGGCTACTTTTATTTACAATGATTTACTAGTAATGGTAGATGTTTTGCATAAGCATGAAGATAAATGGATTGCATATGAAGTTAAAAGCTCTTTAAAAATTACCGATACATACGTTAAAGATGCCTGTTTTCAATATTATGTGATAAAAAATTGTTTGCCCGATTTAATGGATTTTAATCTTCTTACTCTAAATCCAAAATATGTTTTAGAAGGTGAGTTAGAAATTAAGAAGTTGTTTAAAACAACTTCTGTTATGAAAGATGCCATAAAAAATAGTGATTATTTCTCTCATAAATCACAAATTGCAAAACTAACTTTAGAGCAAGGTAAAATACCCGATATTAAAATTGGGACGCATTGTTTTCAACCTTACGAATGTGATTTTTTAGGTACCTGTTGGAAAGATAGCAAAGAAACTAATTCTGTTTTAACATTAGGTAAATTAACCAAGCAGGAAATATTTGATTTGTATGACCAAAATATAAAACGTATTACTGATATTGATATTAACACGATAGCAAGTAAGGAAATTAAGATTCAAGTTAAAGCATCTATTGAACAAAAGGAGCAATTTGATATTTCAGAAATTTCAGCTTTTACCTCTAACATTAAACAGCCAGCATGTAGTTTGGATATTGAAGTTTGGATGCCTGCAATTCCTTATTACGAAGGAACAAGGCCGTTTCAGCAAATTCCCTTTTTATTTTCAATGATTTATGAGGAGAATAACGAAATAAAACGCCATAGTTATTTTAAACCAATTGAGGAAGATTTAAGGAAAGAATTTTTAGAGAAAATTTTATATATTACCAAAGATTTTCAATCTATTTTAATGTATGACAAATCCTTAGAAGAAACAGTTTTAAATCAGTTGGCTGTATTATATCCTGAATATTTAAAAGATATAAATAATTTTAAATCCAAAATAATTGACTTAGCAGAACCTATTAAAAAAGGAAATTATTATCATCCTGATATGAAAGGCAATTTTACGTTAAAAAGTATTGCACCATTAGTTAATCAGGAAGCTGGATTTAATTCTTTAGATATTCAATCAGGCATAAGTGCCATGTATATTTATGAAAGCCTTTTAGAGCAAAATGCCATTGAAGGTGAGCATATAAAACAACAATTAATAGAATATTGTGAAATGGATGCTTTAATTACTTATCAATTATTGAATTTCTTTCAAAGTAAATTGAGTTGACAATTTTTATTTTTTATTCGCCTTAAAGTTTTATTTATTATTACTTTTAGCACACAGACTATATTGTCTTATATTTTATTTTATATAAATGTCTAAACTTTCTATTCAAGACAAATTTCTTGATTTGTCTGACTACGGAAGGCTAATTGGAACTCGATTTGCTAATCTTTTAAAAGACACTCGGTTTACACCAATTCATGTTACATTGCTTTTTGGTGTTTCTGGATTAGTAGCTTTAGTATTTATTTTAAAGCAATCTTATTTTTTAGCTGCATTTTTTATTATTCTTAAATCTATCATAGATGCTGCCGATGGCGAACTAGCAAGGATAAAACATACACCATCCTATTCGGGCAGATATCTTGATAGTATTTTTGACATCATCCTAAATTTTTTATTTTTTATGGCTTTCTACTATGTTACTAAAACAAGTTTTATATTAACTATAAGTTCTTTTATTTGCCTGCAATTGCAAGGCACTTTGTATAATTATTATTATGTTATTTTAAGAAATAAATCAGTAAATGGTGATTCAACAAGTAAAATTTTTGAATACAAAACACCCAAAGCATTACCTGGCGAAAGTCAAAAATCTGTCAATATTTTATTTACTATTTACATCATTGTTTATGGTGTATTTGATAAAGCAATTCATTATTTAGATAAAGACGCTTACAAGTGTCAAAAATTTCCTAATTGGTTTATGACAATGGTATCAATTTTTGGTTTAGGATTTCAATTATTAATAATAGCCGTTATGTTGTCTTTCAATTTGATTTCATTTATAATTCCATTTTTCATAATTTATAGTATTTTTATTTTTGTATTAATTTCAATTAGAAAGTTATACCTCGCTGTTTAATTATTAGTGCAAAATAGTTTAACTTTATGCAACTGATTTGGAATTAAAAGCGCTAATATTAATTTTATTTTTTCCAACTGTTTATTATACGCAGTTTAAAATTGACACTTCAAGAAATATCAATTTTTTAGCAGTTCCCGTTTTATTCAAAACTCCTGAAACAGGCTGGGCTTATGGTCTATCAGCTTCTGCCAACTTTAAAACATCATTTAAAAATGATTCACTTACTAGGATGTCGAGCGTTACTCTTTTAGGAATTTTCTCTGAAAGGCAACAAAACATTCAAGGCCTAGATGCCACGATTTATTTTCCAAAAGAAAAATATATTTTATACGTTCAAACATCACATAGTTATTTTCCGGATAATTTTTGGGGCATTGGTCAAACAACAAAAAGCAGTGATTTAGAAAGATATGTTTTTGAGCAGTTTGTTGTAAATCCACATTTGAAAAGAAAATTTTTTAAACATACTTTTTTTGGAATTCTAGCTGATTATCAAAATGTATTTAAAATACAATATGCTCAGGGCGGATTAATGGATTACACGTCTTTTTATGGTAAAACTAATTATACTATTTCTGGCATTGGTTTAACGGCAAGTTATGATACACGAAATTCTACATTTTGGCCAACCCGAGGTGTTTTTTTGCAAACGCAATTCACCACTTACAATAAAGAAATTGCCTCAACCTATTCATTTAATAAATGGATAGCTGAAATCAGATTATTTAAAAAAGTATTTAATAAACAGATTATTGCAGCACAGCTTTATAATTATTTTACTTTTGGCCAAACACCTTATCGTTCAATGGCATCGCTTGGTGGTTCGGGCAATTTAAGAGGTTTTTATCAAGGTCGATTTAAAGATAATTCCATGTATTCCGCAATAGCTGAATATCGCGCTCATTTATTTTGGAGAATTAGCGCTTGCATATTTGGTGGAGTTGGCGATGTTTATAATAAACCCAAAAATATGAATACAAAATCACTAAAAGCAAGCTTTGGCGGAGGATTAAGAGTATCAATTTTAGAAAAAGAAAAGTTGAATTTACGCGTGGACTATGGCTATTCGGATTACTATAATAAAGGTTTTTATTTTACTATTGGCGAGTGTTTTTAATTCAATTTATTTAACATTCTTTAGTTCATAGTTTCTCGCCGTTAAACACAAAATTCATCCATCCTGCCTTAACTTTAAGTCTTGATTAGCTAATTTCTAATCACTAATTACTTATCACTTTTTCATATGTCTAAAATTAAAGTTGGAATTCTGTTCGGCGGTCGTTCAAAGGAACGCGAAATATCTTTTGCTGGTGGCAGAACTGTGTATGATAATTTAAATAAATCCATATTTGAAGCTATTCCTTTGTTTGTTGATTCGTTTGGAAATTTAGTTTTGTTAGATTGGAATTTTGTTTATAAAGGCACTATCAGAGATTTTTATCCTCCCGTTGAATTTATTCCAGCATCTAATTCTGATTTTCAATATTATGCTGAAAACCTTGGGGCACTTTCGGTTGAACAGCAAGATGAGTTGATTTCTAAAATTGGAAGAAAAGTAGAAGTCAATCAATTATCCTCTTTAATAGATTTTGCTTTTTTAGCATTGCATGGTCCGTATGGCGAAGATGGTCGTATACAAGGTTTACTAGAGTATTTACATATACCCTATTCAGGGAGTGGTATTTTACCAAGTGCTATTGGTATTGATAAAAGTGTGCAGAAAAAATTAGTGGTAAATGCAGGATTTAATAGTCCCAATTATTTTACCATTGATAGAACTGATTGGATTAGTGGAAATGTAAAAGGGGTTTGGGTAAAAGCAAAATCAGACATTGGTTTTCCAATGGTTATTAAACCAGCCAATCAAGGTTCATCTATTGGTATTTCTATTTTTAATGAAGATAGCAATCACAATTTTATGGCTTGTGTAGAGAAGGCTTTTTTTACTAAATGGTTGGATGCTACAGAGTGGGCAAAATTATCTGAAAGAGAAAAAATAGATTTCGTAAAACATGTATCAGACATCCGCGAAGGAATTGGAATGCCAATAAAGATTGATTTAAAGCAAGTCAATTCTAAGCTGTCAATTCGATCGGAGTCGAGAAGCGAGAACGAGGGAACTGAAATTTTCTACAATCAATATGAACTAATTTCTTTTCTAAATGAAAATTGTAATAAAGCAGAAGGATTTGTTTTAGAAGCATTGGATGGTGAGAGTACGGTTATTATTGAGCAATTTATTGAAGGAAAAGAATTTTCATGTATTGTTTTAGAAGATACAGATTCTCATAATGTTGCAATTGCATTACCTCCCACTGAAATAAGAAAAGGAAAAGAATTATTTGATTACCGTAGTAAATATTTACCAGGACTATCTCGTAAAATTACGCCAATAGAAGCTGAGGATAATCAAATTAACGCCATCAGAAAAGAGTGCGAACGTTTGTTTGCCGAATTATGTTTTGATGTTTATGCGCGTATTGACGGATTTTTAAGCACAGATGGTAAAGTGTTTTTAAATGATCCAAATACAACTTCTGGTATGATGCCTTCTTCCTTTTTCTTTCATCAGGCAGCAGAAATTGGCTTAACACCTTCTCAATTTTTAACCTATATCATTCGTACATCTTTAAGCAAACGTATTAAAAATAGCAAAGGAGCCGCAGTTTACGAACCGTTATTAAACAAGTTAGATTTATTTTTGCATAACGAAAAAAATGCA